>PFLF01000078.1 GCA_002784505.1 Candidatus Roizmanbacteria bacterium CG_4_10_14_0_8_um_filter_39_9 | reverse complement strand
ATGCGGGTCGGAACTTACCCGACAAGGGGTTACGCTACCTTAGAACTCTCAGGGTTAGAGCTGTCGTTCACTGGAGCTTGCACCGGAACCTGTTTGGAGAGATTGCTCGCTCCACGTCAGTCCCAATGATTAACTTACCAGTACTGGACAGGCATCAGCTCCTATACATCCCCTTTTAGGGTTAGCAGGAACCTGTGTTTTAGTTAAACAGTTGCCTGATAATCTTTTGTTGAAACCCGTCTTGCGACGGGCAGAGCATCTTGCATAGCTTACGCTCAGCTTTTTATGCAGAGTTCCTTGAATCGTTATTACTCGAATGCCGTGGTATACTCTACCTGTTCACCTGTGTTGGTTGTCGGTACGGATACCCATAAAACTCCCTACACCATTTTTCCCGGAAACATAAATCTTTAGACTTGCTCGCCTTGCGGCAAACTCGACATCACTGCTTGGAATTTAACTTGCGTCAAACCTTAACAGTTTAAACCCCCATATAGAAGGCACTAGGATTCATACTTCGTCATGATGTAAGTGATAACGTTAATGGATAGTAACAGAATATTAACTGCTTGTACATCGCGATCGCCTGATTCGGCGAACGCTTAGATCCGACTAACCCTCAGTCGATTGACGTTGCTGAGGAAACCTTGAACATTCGGCATCCCGAATTTTCATCGGGAGAAAACACTACTTATGTCAGCATTCTCACTTCTTGCCGCTCCACACCGGTTTACACCAATGCTTCACTGCAACAAGAATGCTCCCCTACCACGAGATCACGATAAATCGTGAACTCATTTCCGACTTCGGTATACTTTTTGAGATCCGAATAATTTTAGGCGCATGTCTTCCAATCCCGGTAAACCGGGAACTATTCAGGTGAGCTGTTACGCACTCTTTAAAGGATGGCTGCTTCTGAGCCAACCTCCCTGCTGTGTTGGAAAACAAACGGCCTTTCCCACTTAAAAGTAATTTAGGAACCTTAGTCGAGAATCTGGGATGTTTCCCTCTCGCCCACGCTCGCTTATCCGAGTGGGACTGACTCTATTCAATAATCTTCGCGCATTAGGAGTTTGGTTAATTCACGTAGCCTTGCGGCCCCGAAAACTATCCAGTCGCTCTACCTCACGAAGTAGTTGAATAGGCTATACCTAAATATATCTCGGGGAGAACCAGCTATCTCTTGGTTCGATAGGCATATTACCCCTAACCACAAGTCATCTCACGCCATTTCACCGACGACGAGTTCGGGCCTCCATCTGTCTTTCGACAAACTTCACCCTGCTCATGGTTAGCTCACCAAGTTTCGGGTTAACCGGTGTCTACAATTGGTCGCCCTATTAGGACTCGCTTTCGCTCTGCCTCCGTCTAACAATTCAGACTTAAGCACTAAGCAGACACCGATAACTCGCTGACTCATTCTTCAATAGGCACGACATCACCCCTTACGAGGCTCTGTCTGTTTGTTAGCTAATGGTTTCAGTATCTATTTCACGCCCCTTTCGGGGGACTTTTCACCTTTCCCTCACGGTACTAGTTCACTATCGGTCAGTTTGAATATTTAGTCTTGGATCGTGACCGACCCAGATTCCCACAAGGTTTGCCGTGCCTCGTGGTACTTAGGGAATCCACCAGGATATAATTCATTTCGAATACGAGGCTGTCACTCTCTATGGCCGGCCGTTCCATGCCGTTCTTCTACGAATTATATATCCCTACAGTGGCCCTGCAACCCCCGAATAAATTCGGGTTTAGACTGATCCGCGTTCGCTCGCCGCTACTGACGGAATCTCATATGATTTCTCTTCCTCTAGTTACTTAGATGTTTCAGTTCACTAGGTTCCCTATCTCACCTTGCGGCGGATAATCCCGACTTACATCGGGATAGGTTGCCCCATTCAGAGACCAACGATTGATAATGTCTGTTGGAGGACTTATCGTTGATATCGTGCTCATACACACGTCTTTCTTCGGTTCAAACTGCCAAGGCATCCACCATTAGCTTTAATTTTCTCCCATCTCTTTCGTTAGTTAATCTTAGGTCAAGTACCCAGATTAACAAAGATGTGTTATTTTTATCTTCAAGACAAAAATCGAATTGTCAAAGTGCATTTCATTAGTCAGTTTGTGCCTAGGACTTAAACTCTAAGTTTTAATTCCTAATCACCAACCGCTAAACAACTGTGGACCTAAGGGGACTCGAACCCCTAACCTTCGGAATGCAAATCCGACGCTCAAGCCAATTGAGCTATAGGCCCTCTTGCATAAAGGATTAGGTTTACATCCCGATAATCAAAAGTACACACAAAAAAGAGATCAAATATCTCTTGGCTTTATTATGTTACTTTTATGAAGGCTGTTAGGAGAGCAGGAATAATTGCTTCCAATGGTGCCTTATGAATAAAATTTATTCATCGGTAACTTGTATCCTATCACAGTAGAAATAACGTGTCAAGGGGTATTTAGAAAAAGTATTAAATTGACAATTTGATGTCGGTTTAATATAGTTGGAGCATATGGTTCAAGAGCGAGGCAAAATGATCTTCTCAATGAGTGAAACTTTAAGATCACTCCCAGATATTGAATTTCCTACCAATCCAATTGAAAGAATGGGGCTTGTACTAAGTGGCGCAATTAATTCAGGTCCCAAATCAACACTCGTTATGTTATTTCCCTCAAGTCGTGAGTATATTGAAAACTCAGACCTTACCGCTTCATTTAGAGAAGTGGTATCAAAATCAAAAACGCCATTTGCGGATGCAACGTCTTCTTGGCTCATACCTTACTGCAAATATAGTCTCGAGGATGTTGGCTTAGTTGCACAGATATTAGAAATTGATCATGCTGGTGTTGTAATACCGATAGGATACCGATTAACCGAGGCGGGTGAAAAGTATGGAGTTCCCGCTGCGGCCCGTGCATTATATTTTGAATCACAATACAAGGATATTAGTTTATATAAGGTTTTTGGTCAAACAGCTTCAAGAGGTAAAGAAAAATTAACCAGTAAGGTTCGGGCTCCTGCTCTTCGAGCTGAGATATTACTTTGTTTGGAGGATAATAAAGACTCTCAACTATCGGTAAAAAGAATTAAATCACTCATAAGCCCTCAGCACGAGCTTGAAGCAGTAGAAGCTGCACTTAGCACCTTGGAAAGGGAAAAATGTGTCAAGATTACGAAGTCACCATCCGCACATTATATGGCATATGAGCTTTCCGGTAAACAAGATTTGGTACCATCAAAATATATAAAAGGTGAGCAGAGCATTGATATAATGAATTGTGCCAAATCCATCTGTCTAACAAATGGGACAGTTACAACAGAAGACATCTTTGACGCACTTTATGCAAAGTACCAATCAAAGCAGAAAGACCCTTATAGATTTAAAAGGTATATTCGCGAAATACTCAGCAAGTTGGTAAAATACGGTTTTCTTAAAAAACAAGGTAAGTGGAAATGGGCAGAATTATTTATCGAAAACACAGAAAAAGGCAGCATCATTTCCCATGAATTTTTATCACCCCTTCTTTCCATTATGCAAGAGCAGGATTCAGAAGAAAATGCTCGGATAGTCAATGTGGTAAGGGGCGACCTTTCAGCTTATGCTCTTAATGCAATTGACCGTTATTACCCTCACTCACCCGGTTACATGCGCAAACACATGGCCGAAGTCGATTCACAAATCCTTATGTTACTTGCGATAGATCAGGCCGTCCAAGAGGGTCTAACAATGAATGACTTTGTTGAACTGACAGGAGAGAAACCAAAGTCGTTGTCACATCGATTAGACAAACTTATCAAAAGAAAACTTATTAGGATCGAAGGCAAAACTAAATCGCATGGGTACCGCTACTTTATAATTCCTCAGCAATAATATTTCACCTCTTGCAAAGAAGCAGCTTATAAATGTATATTGATAGTATATGAAAAAAAATATAGTCTGGTTCGAAGAAGTGGGTAAAAATGATGTGGGGCTGGTCGGCGGAAAGGGTGCAAATTTAGGAGAAATGACGACGGCTAAGCTCCCAATTCCTTATGGATTTGTGGTCACTTCTCAGGCATATTTTAACTTTATTAAGGCCAACAAGCTTCAGCGACAGATTCATTCATTTTTGACTTCAGTCAATGTGAACAATCCGACAGAGTTGCATCAGGCTTCAAAACATGCTCAGGACATTATTATGAAGGCGACCATGCAGGACTCACTGGTTAATGAAATTATCAGGTACTACGATCAACTTACTGCAAAGGAAGCTGCCTATTTCAAAAAGGACAATCAAGTCTACAAAAAGGCAATACGTAGACTTAAGCATCTTTATAGTCCTCCCCTTGTTGCCGTCAGGTCATCAGCAACTGCAGAAGACCTTCCGACCGCCTCCTTTGCCGGCCAGCAGGAAACCTACTTGAATATTAAAGGAGAGGCGCATCTGCTTGAATATGTAAAGCGCTGCTGGGCCTCTCTATTTACCGAGCGCGCCATTTATTACCGGCATGAACAGGGATTCGATCATTTTAAAATTGGGCTTGCCGCCGTGGTTCAGCGCATGGTGCAGTCTGATAAATCGGGAATAGCCTTTAGCATCGATCCCGTCTCAAATGATAAAACAAAAATAGTTATCGAAGCTATCTATGGCCTCGGTGAATACATTGTCCAGGGGAAAGTTACTCCAGATCACTATGAAGTTGATAAAAAATCATTCGTCATTCTTGCAAAAGAGCTGAAATATCAAAACGTAAAATACGTAAAAAAAGGCATTGAAAATATTGAGGTAAAGCTCAATAAAGAAATCGGCCTCTCACAGAAACTTACCGAGAAGGAAATTATAGAAGTTGCTCTTTTGGTCAAACAAATTGAAGACCATTACTATTTTCCGCAAGACATAGAGTGGGCAATTGAAGGTGACTCCGTGTTTATTGTGCAGTCGCGTCCCATCACTACGACTGCCAATGTTTCAGCTGAAGTGACCTCACTCAAAGGAGCAGTCCCGTTTTTGACAGGAGCTCCTGCCTCTCCCGGAATAGGGATAGGCCCGGTTAAAATCATTCGTTCTCCTAAGGAGATTGATAAGGTCAAAAAAGGCGATGTCCTAGTTGCGCCGCAGACAAATCCAGACTATGTACCGGCTATGAAAAAAGCCATCGCGATTATTACAGAAAAAGGAGGCCGCACATCCCATGCGGCAATTGTTTCCCGTGAGCTGGGAATTCCGGCAGTTGTGGGGGCAGAAGGCGCCACGACCAAATTGAAAAACGACATGATCGTCTCTGTTAACGGTAAAACGGGTGAAATTTATAAAGGGAGCGTTCTTTCGGAGGCGAAAAAAATCGAAGCTGGTGAAACCAAGAAAGTGCATAAAGTCCATTATAAAACGCTTACCAAAGTATATGTCAATCTTGCAGAGCCGGAATTAGCTTCAGAAGTTGCAAAGCTAGACTGTGACGGTATTGGACTTCTGCGTGCAGAATTCATGATTGCCAATATCGGTACTCATCCGAAGGAATTTATAAAACGTCATGAAGAACATTTATATGTGAGAAGACTCATGAGCGATCTTCTCAAATTTGTTAAACCGTTTAGTCCCCGCCCTATTGTCTATCGGGCGACCGACTTTAAGACAAACGAGTATCGTCATTTAAAAGGGGGTGCGGCTTATGAACCGTTTGAAGAAAATCCCATGATCGGATTTCGCGGAGCAAGTCGGTATATTGCCGATCCTTCCGAGTTTATGCTTGAGCTACTGGCCATCCGCAAAATTTGGGAAATGGGGTATACCAATTTGCACCTTATGATTCCCTTTGTCCGTGTCCCATGGGAAATCATCCGTATCAAAGAAATGGTTCAAAAATCGGGGCTTTTGTCATTTCCTCAATTCAAACTTCTCATCATGGTTGAGGTCCCTTATTGTGCACTTAATTTGGAAGAATTTTTGAAAGTGGGGATACATGGCGTTTCGATAGGGACAAACGACCTCACTATGATGCTTCTGGGAGTAGACCGGGACAACCAGGAAGTGGCAAATATTTATGATGAACGTAACCCTATGGTCGAACAGGTACTTGAGTATATTGTGAAGACCGCGGGAAAATTCGGTGTTACCTCATCTATTTGCGGACAGGCGGCGTCCGACTATCCGGACATCGTTGAGCGCTTGGTCAAGGCAGGAATCACCAGTGTTTCCGTCAACCCGGATGCAGTCGATCGAACTCGGGAACTGATATATAACATTGAAAAAAAATATTTGCAGTCACTGAAAAAATAAGCAGCTATGCCCGCCATCAAAAACATTCACGCCTATGAGATTATAGACTCAAAAGGCATACCGACCGTTGAGGCGACTTTAACACTCGATGATGATCGTATGGTAACAACCTCAGTTCCCGGCGCATCAAACGCTTCTCAAAATGAGGCGGTTGATCTGCGCGACGAAGACCCGAACCGTTTTAGCGGACAAGGCGTTACCCATGCGGTTTCTTACATCAACGAACTGATTTTCCCAAAAATTAAAGGCGCCTCGGTCTTTAAACAGATTGAAATTGATAAATGGTTATGTGATGCGGATGGTACAAAAAACAAATCCCGTCTCGGCGTTAATACCATATTGGTCATATCTCAGCTTCTTGCAAAAGCGGCAAGTGTGAGCAAGCAGGTTCCTTTATTTAAATATATGAACGATCTATATGAGAATACCTACAAAGAAGAAATCCCGATTGAGAAAATCCCCACCCCCATTTTTAATATGATAAATGGCGGACAGCATGCCAATAACTCCCTTGATTTCCAGGAATTTGAGGTAATCCCCTCCTCCTCTTTCACTTTTGGTACCGCATATCAGCGAGCGGTTGAGATATTTGTCGAGCTCAAACGCGTGCTCGAATACCGCAATGCCACAACGGCAGTTGGTGAAGAAGGAGGATTCAGCCCCAATCTGACGACCAATATGGACGCTCTGGAAATTCTCATGGAAACGGTAACGCAACTCAAAATGAAATGCGGACTCGATATTTTTTTTGGAGTTGATATGGCATCAAATCGTTTTTTCAAAAACGGCCAGTATTTGATTAAAGATAAAGGCCATTCTATGAAGAGGGAAGAATATTTGAATTTTGTAAAAAGCATGACGGAAAATTACCCGATTTTATCCGTTGAAGATCCCTTTGCCGATAGCGACTGGGAAGGATGGAAGAAACTCAATGAGTTGATTTCAAAAAATATTTATGTGGTGGGTGATGAGCTTATTCGTATGAATAAAGATAAGCTTGCCTATGCAATCCGCGAGTCTGCCTGCACCTCATTTATTATTAAACCAAATCAAGTAGGGTCGATTACCGAAGTATTTGAAATGGTAAATATTGCGCGAAAAACAAATACTTCATATGTTGTGGCGGCACGATCATCCGAGACAAATGATGACTTTGTGTCTGATCTTTCAGTTGCCATCCAATCTGAATTTGTCAAGTTTGGTGCCCCGACCCGCGGCGAGCGCGTTGCCAAATACAACCGCCTCTGGCAAATTGAGCGCGAAGAGTTAAAATAAAACTTGACCCCCCCTCCAAAATAATCTATACTGCATTTCATGATAGGAAAGCTTAAAGGAGTACTAAGCCATGTTGAAGGAAATATTGGGTTGATCGAAACAGCTTCCGGCGTTTCGTATGATGTCTATCTTCCACCTTCACTTTTATCTCTATCTTCAGCAAGTCCGATAGAAGTCTATACCTACCTTCAAGTCCGCGACGATGCGCTTATCCTTTTTGGTTTTTCGGATCGGGATCAACTTGCGTTTTTCAAGATGCTTTTAACAGTCTCGGGAGTGGGGCCAAAAACTGCATTTACCGTCTTATCTAAAACACATCTTGACGAGCTTCTTGCAGCAGTCCGCAGTAATGATGTTACTTATTTTACTTCTATCCCCGGCTTAGGAAAGAAAACAGGGATGAAAATCATTCTTGAGCTTTCACAAAAATTAAAGTCGGAGTTTAAGTTTGAAAATATGAATGTATCGGATGATGATAAAACTGCAATTGACGCATTGATTAGCTTAGGATATAAACCGGGGGATGCGAAAACAGCTATTTCAAAACTACCCAAAGGTCTATCTGTTGAAGAAAAAATTCAGACAGCATTAAAGAGAACCAATGAAAAAAAGTAACACTGACCCCATTCGCCCACAAACATTTGGGGAATATATCGGACAAACAAAGGCTTTGAAAACGCTAAGGCTGTTTATTGATGCAACTAAAAAGCGAGGAGTTGCGACGGAGCATGTGTTATTTTACGGTCCTCCCGGCATTGGGAAGACTACTCTGGCCCATATCATTGCGCGTGAACTCAATGGAGACATAAAGGTGACCAGTGGCGCTGCGATTACGAAAACGGGTGATTTGGCTGCCATTTTGACAAATTTAAAAGCCAATGACATATTGTTTATTGATGAAATCCATCGGCTTCCAAAGCCCGTTGAGGAAATGCTTTATCCGGTTATTGAGGACTATTTGCTCGACATTATCATCGGAAAAGGTCCTGCCGCACGCACAGTCAGACTTCCCGTACCGAAAATAACGATTGTTGGCGCAACAACTAAGTTGGCCTTGCTTTCAGGCCCGCTTCGTGACCGTTTTGGCCTCATTCTGAGGCTGGATTTCTACTCACTTGAAGAAATGATTGAGATTATTACCCGTAGCGCAAAAGTGTTAGCAATTCCCTTATCCTCAGATTCGGCGCGCCTCATTGCAATACGTTCAAGGCGAACTCCCCGCATAGCAAATCGCATATTAAGGCGCGCGCGGGATGAGTTTGAGGTCAACAAGCATACATCGGTTGACAAAGCTCTTCTTGACGAACTGTTTAATTTGCTTGGTATCGATGAGCTTGGTCTTCAGGATATTGATCTCAAATATCTTCGCCTGATCGGTGAAAAGCATCAAAACACTCCCCTTGGTGTGGAAACGATCGCCTCGGCCCTGGCTGAGGATAAACAAACAATTGAAGAATATGTCGAGCCCTACTTGCTTCAACTGAGCCTGATCCGGAAAACTTCACGGGGAAGAGTCCTCACGCCCAAGGCCATGAAGCACCTGGGCCTAAAAATGAGCAAAAAAGCAATGGAACAGGACAGGCTCGTTTGATATAATCAATAGTCAACCTCGAGAAGTTTCGCGAGGTTAATGTCAAATCACAAATATCAAATTACTAATCAAGTTCAAATATTAAAATTCAAAACTGTCTTAAGTTTTGTTATTTGTAATTGATTTGTGATTTGTTTATTTGTTATTTGTGATTTTTTAAAAGCCCGGGTGGTGAAATGGTATACACGCAGTCTTGAGGAGACTGTGCCGTAAGGCGTGGAGGTTCAAGTCCTCTCTCGGGCACTTTTTGGTGTTAAACGCTTCAAAGCTGCCTTAGCTCAGCGGTAGAGCAGCTGTTTTGTAAACAGCAGGTCGTCAGTTCAAATCTGACAGGCAGCTCAGCGGTAGACCTGCCTGCCGGCAGGCAGGGCAGCTGTTTTGTGTACACCTGTACACCTCCGAAGTGTATCGGCTTTTTAAATCAACCCAATACATCATTTTGACAAATTCATACTAAATTTGGCCGAATATTACCCAATCCCCCCCGTCCACCTCGTTAGGTGTACATTCATTCAGATATCCGATACTCAACTCCCTTCGTATTCCTAACTTTTGCCACCAATCCTTTTTCGATAAGCTTTGAGATGTCATTTCTAAGCGTTCGCTCGGGGACTTTCAGGAAGCGGCGTGCAATAAAATTGAGTGATACTACGGTGTGCTCGCGAACAATGGTGTACAGCTTTTCCTGCCGAGCTGTTAGTTCTTGAATAACTGCGGGTTTGTTTGACTGTAGCTCCAGCTTTTCTATTGTTTTTTTCATTTGCTCAAGATACGCGCGAAGCATGAATTCAAGATATGACTCCACGTTTTGTAATCCTTGAGACAGTACATCATAGTATTGTGCGCGGTGAGTGTCCAGATATTCTTCAAGTGTTACCGGAAATTCCACAATAAAGTTTTTGGATTTAAGTACTGCCGGGATTAGCACTCTTCCGACCCGCCCATTGCCGTCAAGAAATGGATGTATTTTTTCAAATATTAAGTGAGCCACAAATGCGGTAATAAGAGGAAAATCGCTTCGACTATTCACGTATTTAAATAGTTCATCTAATAAACCATTCATTTGAGTGGGTGGCGGTGGCATGTAAACGACATTATCCGCAGCATTAAAAATCCCACTCATTTCAGTTCTGTACATTCCTTTTTCAGGAAAAATATTATTCCCGATAGTAGTATGAATTTTTTTTATAAATAAATGATCTATGCATAATATCTGTGAAGACTCAAGATATTCAAGTGCTTTTATGATATTGGTGATTTCCAGCGTTTCGGTATCGGCATTATCTTCATGAAGGGTAAGTTCCGATAGCTGATTTCCCTCAATCCGTGCTGAGTAGAGAGAGCTCCTTAATAGACTGTTTCGGCGTATGGTAATAGTAACGTGTTTACTGAGATTATTGCCTTTACCATAGAGCCGCAAACTATCTATCTCAGATATCAGAGCAAGAATGGTGGAAGTAACTTTGTAGGCTGGTGGGATATTCATTTCATTCCAATTCTACCAAATCTTGCCGAATAATGCTGAATATTACCGAATATTGCCCATTTCATACTCCAGAATCTCGCGAGTCAAGTCAAACGTGTTAAGTTGAAGTATTTCATCTTGAGTAAACCAACCAAACTCCGACGCTTCACGGTTGAGATGAATGACCTCGTCAGGATCGACTAAAGTCAAAACATAGCACATAAGAAGTCCCTGCCATTTATCATCACGAACTCGTGAAAAGACATGAGAGAGCATTCTCTTGACTTTGACAGACAACCCCAGCTCCTCTTTCATTTCACGAACAATTGTCTCATCCGGTTTTTCTCCAAACTTAAGCCCCCCGCCGGGCAGGTGCCATAGATCGTGAAACTCGCTTGAAGTATCTTTTTCACACCGCTTGGTAAGGAGATATTTTCCACTCTGTTTGATAATGCCGATAATCACGGGAGTAATATGCTGTTTCATGGGTGACCCGGGTGAGACTTGAACTCACAACCTACTCCTTAGAAGGGAGTTGCTCTATCCAATTGAGCTACCAGGTCATTTACAATCAGTGCCCGGGGAGGGAGTCGGACCCTCACGACTTAAAGTCACAGGATTTTAAGTCCTGCGTGTATGCCATTTCACCACCCGGGCTTCTTAAACTAAATCTAATTTTAAAGGAACCATAGTTTTTCGTATGCCCCCGCCTTCGGCGGGACTAACTCGCAGTAGTTACTCGCCAGAGGCTCGCAAACTGCGAGTTGAGCATTTCACCACCCGGGCTTGTTCAACAATCCAATTACAAATCACCAATAACAAATTTACAAATCAATTTCAAATTACTAATCACAAAACTTCTCTTCTTGTAATTTGAATTTTGTTATTGATTTGTGATTTGAGTTTTGTGATTTGTCATTATAGACCATCATAGATGGTCTATAGAAGATTATATCAAACTACTTCCTTTTTATGGTAAAGGTATACGGGTAAAACAGAAACAACGCAGCGTTATCATCGTTCATCACCTTCTGCAAATCGCGGTAATAGGTAGTCCGCTCTTCAAAACTGGCAAAACTTCGCCCATCCTCAAGCAGCTTATCGACTTTCAAGTTCTTATAGTTTGTAGCCTGCGAAAGACTCTGGGTTGAGTGCCAGTAATAGTACTGATCAGGGTCGCTTGGTATTTTAAGGTAGGCCAAAAGGATATCAAAATCATTGGTATTTGAAAAAGAGACCACATTCAGATTGGTGGAAAGGCCCACATCATTTAGATTTTTGTTTATGTCCGTTGCTATATCAAGATATTCATAATAGGTATTAAAGTTAAGTTTCGCGCTGTCTGAGGCGGTTTTGTATTTCTTTACCATTTTCTGTGCATAGTCCAGGTCAAAAATAGTACTTTTCAGGTCTTTGTTGTATGCCCATGAGGTCGGGGGAATTGAACTTTTTGCTTCAGCACCCAGCTCGGCAAACTTTGGTCGGTCAATAGTTGCATCAATTGCTCCCCGCACATCCTTTTCACGAAGAAGCGGATTTCTATAATTAAAAAAGAGGGTAAGGAGATTGCTGTAATCGATCATTTTTTCAACGATAGTATTATTCCAGGCTTTGAATGTATCTGCAATGCTTTTTTTACTCACATGCATCTGGCTAATTTCCCCCCGCTTATATGCGCTCAGTAGGTCAGACTCACTGGCATAAAATTTATAGACAAGTGTATTCAGATTTTTTTTATTTGGATTTAACTGAATTTCACTCAATTGACTAAACTTATATTTTGTATGTTCAACTTTATACAATCCCCCAACCCCAATGAAGGGATACTTAATGATAGGCTTGGACAGATAGATGGGAAAAATTGCAAGAGGTTTGGGTAACTCAAACTCAACAATATAATCCCCAACCACCCTCATTTTTATATCTTTAAAAATATAGTCCACATCCTTCGCTGTAAAAAACGTATTATTGTCAAATAATAGATTTTTTTTGAGTGAAAAACGGTAGGTGAGACCTTCATTGAGTATTTCCCATGACGATGCAAGCACGGGAAGGACGCGTCCCTTTTCATTCACAAAAACGAGTCCATTCGATATTTTTCCGGCAATTTCATCGGGAAGCGGATCATTTTTATTGTAGGTACCGACGAGTCCCATGACGGTTTCCCTTGGAGAAAGAAAAGTAATAAGGTAGGGAGACACCGTTATTGCGCTGATAATAGTTATCGTTGAGATGAAGGTGCTTAAAAAGATAAGGCGGAGATGTTTTTTGAAAAATTCAAGAGTCAGCCAGTAGTAATAACGCAGTGTTTTGTTTGTGCTTCCATGCATTATTTATAAAAAAAACTTACGGCGGAAATGATAAAAAATATGACAATACAAAGTATGGTTACGCGAAGTGTAACCTTCTCGATACCACGTCTTGTCTGGAACATCTCGCCTCCTCCGCCCCATGCACTCCCCAAGCCTGCGCCCCTCCCTTGAACAAGGATGAGTGTAACAATTACAATTGAAACAATAATATTGACGATAATCAGGACCGTTTTCATGAGTCCAATTATACCCTATCGAGATCGAGAAGGCAATTACAAATCACCAATAACAAATTTCAAATCAATCACAAAATCCCAATTTAAAAATGAACTACCCCGCAGCAAACTGCGTGGTATCTAAATGTGTCATTCCCGCGTAGGCGGGAATCCAGACTAAATATACATTTTAAAAATGTACTTATCGACTGGATCTCCTCCTTCGAGGAGATGACACACAGTTCCGCAGCAGAGCTGCGAGGAATTAAACTGTTATTGGAAGATTAAACAGTTTTGAGTTTTGTAATTTGTAATTGATTTGTTATTTGATATTTGAAATTGGTGATTTCTTAATCGGTGATCTCAAATAGGTATGATATTTTTTAGCAAACCGGTGTGATTCATCGCGGATAAGTTGGATGAGGCGATATCCGCCACTTTGGGGGTTAATGGGTAGGGCGGGAAGGGAAACCGCATTAACTATAAGCCTATCAGGATTTTTTGCGATACCGATAAGGGGAATGCTCTTATTTGCTTTTTGTATTACTCGTGCAACGACTCGTATCTGAGGCCTCCCGCCGTCAATCACTATCAAATTTGGCAGTTTCCAGTCATTATGTAAGCGACGTTCTATCACCTCCTCAAGCCTTTCAAAATCAGAGCGAGCCGTTTCACTTTTAATTTTAAACTTGCGGTATTCCCCTTTATCTGCAACTCCCTCACTTAATACCACCATTGAAGCGGTTGCATTACTCATTCCCAGATTACTGATGTCATAGCACTCAATTCTTTCCAATGGGCTTATATCTTTGAAATAGGGGGAAAGCTGAGTTTGTAAATCGCTTAGTTGATCAGTGGACGCATTGTAGGTATGTGTTTCCTGACGAAATGATCGAAAATGAATTAGATACTCAAAAAAATGTATTTTACTTCGGATTGATATGGCTTTTTCATAATCTTGAGACGCCTTTGCACTTTCGAGTTCTCGATAAAGCGAATTAAGAAGAAATAAAGTTTGCCCGGAAAGAATACGAATGATCTTTCGTATATTGGTTCTATATAGACGCTTTAATTTATTCTTCTTGTCATTCCCGCCCCCCGAATCGGAGGGGGAATCCATACTTTCAACTTCATTTAATGATTCAACATAATTCGGGCACGGATTACATAGACCAATTTTGCTATAAAAACACGGGCGTTTCGTTAGTCGTTTTTGTGTGCAGTACGGCACAAGCTTGCGAATTGCTCTTAACATTCTTTCAACCTCCCCGGTTGCGGAAAAAGGACCAAAATACTTGGATACTCCGTCATTTTCTTTTCTGACAATACTTATTTTGGGATATATTTCACCAACTGTGACCTTAACATACAGATAGCTTTTATCATCACGCCATATAACGTTGTATTTTGGAAGATGGCGTTGAATGAGCCGCGACTCAAGAAGAAGCGCATTGAACTCCGTGTCTGTTGGAATAATAAGTATTTTTGTTGTCTGAGAAATGACCGCGTGCTCTTTATCATCTACTCTGGCATTTTCCAAATGGGAATACATCCGCGCTCTTATGTTTACCGATTTGCCAATATACAGATACTCGTTATTATGTTTATAGATATAGACGCCGGCAGTTGAGGGAACGTTACCGTATGAGGCCTTATCAAACGGATTTTTCAAGCGCAGGACCATAGGAGTTTTTCGGCAAGGAAATCATAACAATCACCATCCATGCTACAAAGGGAAATGAAAAAGCAAAGGGAATCCCCATGTTGTTTGAAGAATTCAGAAACTCAAATAAAAGCGGAAAGGTTGCGGCGTGAAGCCCAAGCTGAAAAAGCTGCCGTAGTGTGAATGACTTTTTCAATAGTTTTGAAAGACCCAAGACAATAAGAGTGAGGAAAAAAATGCGCACAGACATCAATACAAACCATAGTCCTCCCATAATAAATGGGATTCCAAATAAGAAGGTCAAAATACCAAGTATAAAAAACTGCGGTAAAGCTGATGCCACAGAATAAAGCTTGTTGACCAGTACTTCATAGTTTTCCTTCGTGATCATAAAATAATCTCCGCTTTTCTTAAATGGATATATTTTGTATCCCTTATCGGACGTTGTGTCCGGATAGACGATTGAGTTTTTGGTAACCAAAATATAAGTTTGATATTCGGTGATACTCTTGGTCTGCGCACGAGTATCAAATGTAATGAAAGTTTTGTCATTTATCCCAAAATCTTTTGGAAAGGCAATTGCATACGGCTCATCCATATTAGTCCGAACGGATCCATTATTGAAGGTTACGGTAAGTCCTTTTGGATACCATTCAAGTGCTTTTAGCCTATACTCAGTAAACGTCCCCTTTGCATGGGGAGACCAGATGACAAAAGGGATTACGACAGCCACGGATTTTATAAAGACTAAAAAAGTCAAAAGCCCCAAAAGGTAAAGGCTTGAAAACATAAATGACCGCTTCAAAAAACGTCCGTAAACCCCAGGTTCAAACAGGCTGGATTGAAATACGCGCGCAAAGCTTCGAAGTTTATTCATGCTTATTTTTATTTTTGTTAATGAAAAACGCCATCACCATTATTATAATTATCCCCACCCCAATGATAACAAATCCTTTTTTTATTGTCCCGTCAATAAGAGTGAGCGCCGTCTCAAACAATACATCATTTTCCGACTTAATAGTTACCAATATTTTTTTATCTCCCAGTGTGCTTCGCACGGTAAACTCAAGGGGAATTTCTTTCTTTTCAAAGGGAGCAAGGGAAAGCAAAACTGTGCGAGAGGGGTTTATGAGTGCATCGGGTGACTCAATAGATAAGGGAAAGTTCCAAAGCACAGTGTTACCGGTATTTTGAATGGTAAATGAAGTCGAATACGTTTTGTCTTTTGCGGTTGGTATTTGGAGAAGCGAAAATTGGATATTGGTTTTTTTCAGCTCGGTAAAGTATGTAGAGGAGGCGATAATATTAATATCCTTCGTTTCATTTTCAAGCTTATAACTGCCGGCGGGATAAGGATAGTCTGACTTTTTCCCATGAATCGCAAATACGATATGATTCAAATCAAATGATGAATGATAGTCAATACCCGACGTGCTTTCCCAGGTAGGATCCAGCGGTATCCAAAGACTTCGCGCCGTATCAAAATACTCAGGCCAAGAGTGCAGAATATCCTGATTGACGGATAAAGGCCGCAGCTCCTGGTCATTTGAAAAGCCATAGCCTTGCATTTCACGTGCATAAAATCCATGTTCACGCGCTATGCTGATAAACACGTCTGAAAATTCCGTACAGACTGCCTGGTCTGGGTTTTTCAAGGCGCCAGATGCTCCCAGACGCGTTATACGAGTATTCAGTCTGCCGTAATTATAGGTGAGGGTGCTTTCGGCAAAATTATATATCTCCTGAAGAGTGCTTACATCTTTGGGCAACTGATTTTCCGTTAAATTCCATAGAGTGGTTGTTGAAAGAAGATGCTTTTTTTGTTCACTCAAAAGCTCTCCCGCTGCTTTTTCAACATCCGGCCGCGGCTCAACATATACTTCAACGCCGCCCGTGAAAAGTACCGTTTTTGATTCCTTGGGATTTAAATAATATCTCCCCATCATATTACCGTCTTCATCGGTAAACATTTTCTCAGGAGCGGGTTTAATTGATGATACGAATACTTTTTGATACGTGGTATCGGGAGGAAAAGCCACATCGGTATAGACCTTATTTAACCGAGGGTTTTCCAGATTATACCGAAGTTGAAGGTCGTAACTCTGACGGTCTCCAAATACGGCATATATCGTTTTAATCTCAGGGTTTACCCACTCAACCTCGGTAAGCGTTACGTGTGTCGGCTTAGGCTTTGAAATACCGATTTTTTTCCCCGAGTTGGGCGGCAAATGCACGGTTATTTTATAATCACCCGTCGCATCCTTGCGTTCAATAGTTGGTAAAATAACCTCCCATACATTTCCGCTTTCTTTGAATAGATTATATTGAAGAAAGTCAAGATATAAGTTATTTTGCACATTGGTACCTGCTTGCGGATTTGAAAACTGCATGGTAACCGTGCTCTTATTTCCGGTTGTTTCGAGTTTAGGATTGATTGCTCCATAGTCATCCATCCCTTTAATGTTTCCCACCTGAAAAGACTTCGGGAACATGATGGAGAACTCCTTAATATAGAGGTCAGGCTTCAGATTGGTTACCAGTATCCGGAACGAAACATGAGTTGGAGCCGTAGCATCGACTTTATCTATGAAGTACTGCACGGTATAATCGGTGCGGAAGTCGACTGCCTGCGCTTGGGAAGGAAACATACACACCAAAAACAACACAAAAAACCCCCATATCCCCCATTTCATTTGAAATTTGCTCGCCTTGCTTCGCGGTCGAAGCGGGAATTTTATTATTGATTTGATATTTGTTATTTGTAATTTGTCATTTGTCATTTCTCTTTAGGTATTGTCCCGTATACGACTTGCCTACCTTCATAATACCATGGATATCTCCCTGATAAATGATTTCCCCGCCCTCGTCCCCTCCATCCGGGCCCAGATCGACAATATACTGGCAGTTTTTGATGACATCCATATTATGTTCGATGATGACTACGGTATTTCCCCCGTCAACCAGTTGATAGAGCGTCTGCAGAAGTTTTTCCACGTCATATGAGTGAAGTCCTGTTGTGGGTTCGTCAAGAATATACATCGTTTTTCCCGTGTCGCGCCGTGACAGCTCATTTGCAAGTTTTATCCGCTGGGCTTCTCCCCCTGAAAAGGTCGGGGCAGGTTGCCCTGCCGAAATATATCCCAATCCCACATTCCGGAGAAATGCAAGCTTTTGAGCAATTTTGAAATGGTTCTGGAAAAAGGGATACGTCTCGTCCACCGTCATGTTTAAAATATCAAATATTGTTTTTCCTTTAAACAATATCTCCAACGTTTCCTTGTTATATCGGCGTCCCTCACACACATCACACGTCACATACACGTCGGGGAGAAACTGCATCTGTATCTTATTCACCCCTGCTCCTTGGCATTTTTCACAGCGTCCTCCTTTTACGTTAAATGAAAATCTCCCTTTTTTAAATCCCTTTGCCTTTGCCTCCATCGTTTCGGCAAATATATCTCGGATTTCATCAAAAATCCCCAGGTACGTTGCGGGGTTTGATCGGGGAGTTCTCCCAATTGGGGACTGATCAACCAAAAATACCCGCTCAAGATACTGATGCCCCAACAGCCGTTTAAAATCGCCTATTTTGTCGGTAAAATAACCGTCTAAATAGTATTTCAGCGCAGGATAAAGAGTCTCAACAATCAAAGTCGATTTGCCCGAACCGGAGACCCCGGTAATTGCAATGAGATTCCCCAAGGGAAGCTTGATCGCAATATCTTTCAAGTTAAACTGTGTCGCGCCTTGCAGTTCAACATGACCTTTTGTGGTAATTGTTTCACGTTTTGGGAATGACACGGATCGTTCACCCGTTAAGTACGTACCGGTAAGCGAGTTTTTATTCTTTTTCAATTCGGTAAGCGTTCCTTCAGCAACAATTTTTCCACCGTTTTTGCCGGCACGGGGACCAAGCTCCACAATATAGTCGGCATTTTCGATTGTCTCCACATCATGTTCGACCAAAAGCACACTGTTTCCCAGATTGCGCAAATTCTTCAGAGACTCGATAAGTGCTGCCACGTCTTTCGGATGAAGTCCGATGGATGGTTCATCAAGAACATAGAGAACTCCGGTGAGTCCGCTTCCGATCTGAGACGCAAGCCGAATCCGTTGCAGTTCTCCGCCTGATAACGATTTTGCGGGCCGGTCAACCGTAAGATATCCAAGGCCAACATTTCGCAGGAATAGAAGACGAGCGGTAATTTCTTTTAAAATGAGCTTCGCAATTGTCCGCTCATAGGGCGATAAAACCTTGTGTATTTCCTCCTGTATATATGGCAAATATGAGTTTATTGCCCATTTTGATGTATGGATTATATTATGGCCTCCGATCGTTATTGCTAGAATTTCAGGTTTGAGCCGGTCGCCCTTGCAGGAGTTGCATAGCTCCTCGCGCACATAGCGGTGAATGTCATATTCCTCGGTCGGGGATTGGCTTTCAAAAAACCGCCGCTCAAACTCTGCAAGTAACCCGGACCATTTTTCAAATATCACCGTGTCTTTCCCAAATCTGTTTTGACCCGGTACCCGGTACACACCGCCTGTTCCCTTTAAAAGAATTTCGCGCTTGTCGTGGCCCAGATCTTTAATCTTCGTGTTTAGATCAATCCCCTCCTCGCCGGCCATTGTTTTGAGAAGACGGATATACCAAGTGTTCTGAAAGAACATTTTATTAAAAGGCAGAATCCCACCTTCGTTAATAGTCAGATTTTCATTTAAAATGAGATCGGGATCAACCTTAAAAACCGTACCCAATCCTTTACATGACACGCAAGCTCCTAGTGGCGAATTAAATGAAAACATGCGTGGTTCGAGTTCCGAGATGGAGAGCCCGCATTTTGGACAGGATAATTTTTCCGAGAATAACTTTTCTTTATCGCCCTTTAAAATGACGAGTCCATCTGCAAGATTTAGTGCCTGTTCCAAGCTGGTGGTTAGGCGCGAATGGAGGTTTGAAGCAAACACCTCATTTTTAAGATCTTTTTTGCTTATATATATACTGTCAATCAGTACCTCAATTGAGTGTTTGTTTGTTTTCAGCAAATTGATCTCATCGCCTGTGGTATCAAACATCACGTTGTCCACACGCAGTTTGATGTAGCCCTTGATTTTAATATTTTCAAACAAATCCTTAAATTCGCCCTTTTTACCCCGGACAATGGGAGCCATAATGTTAAACTCATGCGGCTTCATTTTGTCTGAGGTCACCTGAATTTCTATCGTATTTTGTACACGGTCGACAATTTCATCCAAGCTCATTTTTTTGATTTCGACTTTACAGTCGGGGCAGTGTGGATGACCGACTCGGGCAAAAAGGAGACGGAGGTAATCATAGATTTCCGTGATAGTGCCGACCGTTGACCTGGGATTGTGTGAGGTTGTCTTTTGGTCAATCGAGATTGAGGGAGACAGTCCTTCGATCATATCAACATCCGGTTTATCCATGACGCCCAAAAATTGCCGCGCATAAGCGGAAAGCGACTCTACATATCTTCGTTGTCCTTCCGCATAGATGGTATCAAATGCAAGTGACGATTTTCCGGATCCCGATACACCGGTAATAACGACCAATTTATTTTTGGGAATGTCAACACTTATATTTTTTAAATTGTGCTGCCTGGCTCCCCGAACTTTAATGGTGTCATTCATATAATATTTATAGCCGTTATAACATTTATAATCGTTATTTGACTTTCAATTCCTTGATTTTCTCTCGTACCGCAATCGCCGCCTCAAACTGCATATTATCGGCCAAGCGCCTCATCTCAACTTCCAACTTTTTGATTATCCTCTTTCGGTCGTAAGGCGTCATCGACTCACTTTTTATTTCATCAATAAGCCCAATGTAATTCTTTTTGCCGTGTTCAACAGCCACCATTTCGGAAACATCGATTATTTTCTCACGAATCGGTTTATGAATTGAGACAGCGGTTATATGATGCTTCCTGTTATATGCTTCCTGATAAGCCCGCCGACGATCTATTTCTTCAATTGCCGCCTTCATGCTTTTAGTAATCGTATCGGCGTAGAGGATAACTTCTCCTTGGATGTTGCGGGCAGCGCGTCCCATGGTTTGAATAAGCGAGGTGCGACTGCGCAGGAAGCCTTCCTTATCGGCATCAAGAATGGCCACAAGAAATACCTCCGGTAAATCCAATCCTTCACGAAGAAGATTGACTCCAATAAGGACATCAAACTCATTTTTTCGCAGTTTATCTAGGATGTCAGACCGTTCCAGTGTTTGAATATCCGAATGAAGATACTCAGCGCGGATATTTCTTTCCTTCAGAAATGATGATAGATCTTCAGCCACTTTTTTAGTAAGGGTGGTCACTAAAATCTTCTGCCCGGTTTTTGCCCGTGTCTCAATTTCCGCCGTTAGATCCATTACCTCTGATATGGCAGGACGAATCATTATCTTTGGGTCAACAATCCCCGTCGGCCTGATCAGTTGTTCCACAATCTTCTTATTTGATTTTTCAAGCTCCCAACTATCAGGTGTGGCAGACGTGTATATGATATGCGGCGGTATCTTATAAAACTCATCAAACTTCATAGGCCTATTGTCAAGCGCCGCCCGTAGTCGAAAGCCAAAATAAATCAACATATTTTTTCGCGAATAATCACCGTTATACATGCCACGGATTTGTGGAACTGTCATATGAGATTCGTCAATAAAGACGAGAAACTTGTCTCCATATACTTTTTTAAAATAGGTAAGAAGTGAGTAGGGCTCCTCTCCTTTTTTGCGCCCGTCAAAATATCGGGAATAATTTTCAATACCGTTTACATAGCCCACCTCTTTAATCATTTCAAGATCATAGTTGACTCGACGAAGTAGTCTGTCCGCCTCTGCTTTTTTACCGGCTTTCAGCAACATGCCGTGTTCAAACGTTAGGTCTGTTCGGATTTCCTTTTCTGCTTTTTCAAACATGTTGGGGTCCGTCATAAAATGCTTTGCAGGATAGATGATAATGCTCTTGACTCCTTGTGCATTTGCAACAATCTGTCCAGACAACGGATCAAACTGGACCATTCCGGCAACCTTCCCATTTTCAATTGTTACCCGCCAGCCCGTATCATCATATGCGGGATAAATATCGATAGAGTTTCCCCTCAGCCTGAATGTCCCCCGCTTAAACTCGAACTCACTTCTCTCATACTGAATTTTGACAAGCTTCATGCCCAATTCCCCCAAGCTCGCCTTATGCCCAAGTTCAATCTCCACCACAAACTTCCCATATTCAAGCGGAGATCCGATATTATATATACAGGAAACGGAGGCAACAACAATTACATCCTTATGCGTAAGAATGTTCGTCGTAGATTGAAGTCGAAGTTTATCAATATGCTCATTAATTTGCGCTTCTTTTTCAATGTATGTATCTGTTGCCGGTATATATGCTTCAGGCTGGTAATAGTCGTAGTACGAAACAAAGTATGAAACGGCATTCGTCGGGAAAAAGTCCCGCATCTCCTGATAGACCTGGCCTGCCAAGGTTTTATTATGTGAGATGACAAGCGCCGGCATGTTAAGATCCCGGATGACGTTTGCGATGGTAAATGTCTTTCCCGAGCCGGTTACGCCTAAAAGGACCTGGTTTTTTACTCCATTTTTGATATTTTCTTTGATCTGTGCTATGGCTGTTGGCTGATCGCCTGTCGGCACAAATGATGATTTAAGTACGAACATAAAAATCGAAATTCCTAACCCACAATTGTACCACATTTATCACCTCCGAAATGATTAAAAGTTCCGAACTGATAAGGAGATGCTAGGTTTGAAATTTACCTTACTTTCTGGCATACTACTTAGATGGAACTATTGAAATTCATGGTTGATTTTATTCTGCATATTGATGTGCACCTGGGTCAGATTATCTCAACCTACGGCATTGCAACATACGCAATATTGTTCGGCATAATCTTTATGGAAACAGGTCTGGTATTTACCCCCTTTCTTCCGGGAGACTCACTCCTTTTCGCGGCTGGTGCATTTGCCGCCTTAGAGTCACTGAATCTTTCATTACTTCTTATTCTCATGATCATTGCCGCCATTCTGGGAGATACGGCAAATTATTGGATTGGACATTTTTTTGGAAAAAAAATTATCGCACATCCAAAAATACCGATAGATGAAAGTCATATAAAGGAAACTCAGAAGTTTTTCAATAAGCATGGAGGAAAAACTATAATTCTTGCCCGTTTTATGCCTTTCATACGGACTTTTGCCCCATTTGTAGCGGGCATTGGCCAGATGAGTTATGGCATGTTTATTTCTTATAATATTATTGGAGGTATGTTATGGGTGAGCATTGCGACACTTACCGGCTACTTTTTCGGTAATATCGAATTTGTCAAAAAAAACTTTTCCCTCGTCATCATCGGAGTGGTAATAATTTCACTTCTTCCCATTATGTTTGAAATTATTTCAAGGAAATTGAGGAAGAATCCAGGTAAATAACCCGTTAACTCGTTAACCCGTTAATCAATCTAATTATGTTTTACATAGTCGGCACCCCCATCGGCAATTTGGAGGATCTTTCGCTTCGTCAAGCGAGAATTATTTCAGAGGCCGATTTGATACTCGCCGAAGACACTCGAAGAGCTGGCATTCTTTTAGATCAAATTCATTCTTTCTTCCCCAACCTCCCTAACCCCCCCAATCGCCCCAAACTAATCTCCTATTACAAAGACCGCGAATTTGAAAAACTCCCATATATTATTGAGCTTCTTACTAAATCTCCAACGACCAACGACCAACGACCAATGACAAATATAGTCCTCATTTCAGACTCCGGTATGCCCCTTATCAGTGATCCGGGTCAATTACTGATAAACTATTTGAGTAAACATGCTATTCCCTTTACCGTTATACCTGGACCAACCGCTTTAACTACTGCGCTCGTTGCATCAGGCTTAAAGTCCAACTCGTTTCATTTCTTCGGCTTTCTTCCGAAGAAAGGAAATGAATTGAAAAAAGTTATCGAAATTTCAAAAGAAATTGCTAAGTTTGACAAAAAAACAGTATTTATCGGCTATGAATCACCAAATCGCCTGCATGAAACATTATTAATAATGAATGAGGTAATACCGGAAGTACATGTTTGCATTTGCCGAGAGCTTACAAAGAAATTTGAAGAAGTCTCCCGAGGGACTTCAGCCGAACTCATGAAACGCAAGTATAAAGGAGAAATAGTTCTCTTGTTTCAATATTGGAATCATTAACTTTTTAACCCGTTAACTCGTTAACCTTCATAAATTACCCCCGCCGTAACTTCCCCCCGCTGTCATTACATCTCTCCACCCGCCCTCTGCGTTTGTAAATAAGGAGAGAGGAATGAGAGACCCTCCATTGAATAGATCGTTTTCCGGGTCTACTTCCTTAAAGGATGAAGGAACTGTTACTGAGTACCTATTTCCTCGCATCGTAAGCTCAACATGCGCAATTGGCCCCTCAATGCTAATGCATCTGGGATCAATTTCAAAACCAAATACCTCTTTCAGCACATCGTTGTCAATTGCATATGTTTCATACTCTCCCGTGTTCTCAAAATTTAAATATTTCCTTAGTTCAAAAGAATGCGCTTTAGTCATTTCCACAATAAAATGATCAGCTGTATTTGCTTCGCTATTACCAGCAAAAGAAGCAATCTTATCATTTATTCGCAAATTTTTCATATTTTCTTCGCTTAATTGCATATAAAAACTATGATGAAAATTGGTGCCTCCTTTATACTTTTCACTACGTAGTCGAAATGCAAATCCCTTATCTGATTCCAAATACACGTCTGATGATATTTTGCCATCATCGATAATATTATAATTTTCAACAACATTTAAGCCAAGATAATTTACTCCGAGGATGCCCTTCTCATCTCTCTCGACCAACCATTGATATACCTGATTTAATCTATATGACTCCTTCTTTTCTCCTTCTTCTTGAACATATTTTAATGTGACTTGATTATGAGCAAATAGACCTTCTGCTTTTATTGACGTTTCACATCTACCATCCATATTTTCCCTTGAAACTATTAGACGTTCATCCATATCCACCTTTGAGATCGCGATTTTACTTATTTGATCGTGCCATTTTTGTGTTTTATCTCCATATACTTGTGAAACCCTCTCCTCCCCATCAACACGAACAGAAAATGGCTCAAGAGGCTCTCCATGTGCGAATGACTTAAAAATGTCCTGGGTTGGCATGCCTGAGGGAACAGTTAAAATTACATCTCTTCCGTCAAGATTCGTTTCAACGGAAAGTCCAACTTCATTTTTCCTGACAGAGGCCGGTATCGTGAATCCATTATTTCGTAATATCACAAGTTGATCACTGGTAAGCTCTTCTCTCTCTGACTCTTTTCTATTTACATACCATTTTTCTTTCGTCAAATCATACGCAAAACCCGTAACTTCATCTTTTCCCTGTAAAAAAGGAATTTCAGTTGTCTTATAGATTCCTGAAATAGAAAGATCGATGTATACAGCCTCGTCTACTTCAATCTCTGATTTATGTGTTGAATCGGCGTGATATATCATAAGCTCATCTAATGGATCATTACTTGCGGTTATATGCATCGATGTCGATATCGATTGTCCCTTTTCAAAGAGTTGATTGGTAAAAACCTGATAATCACTGGAAGTACCATGAACAACAATTCCATCGTGGGGGTATTTCGCCATGTAATTATCTAAATAAATCCGATCGATTGTGCCATCAACTATTGTTGCCTCTGCGACGGGAAATGTGTGAAATGGCAAATAACTCTTCCAGCGATCTGTATCCCTAATTTGCCTTATGGCTGGCAAAGCCCCTTCTCCTCGAGGTTGAAAAAGAGGTCCGGTTGCATCAAAAGGCAACACTCTGTTTATTAGAGCGTGAATATTCTGATTATAAGTTTCCCTTGATATTTCAACTTGTTGCGCCATAAAAAAATAAAAAATTATTTAATAATATTCTCCCACCCACCCTCAGCATTTGTATAAATTGAAAGGGGGAGCATTGGTCCTTTTGCTTTTATCTCATCTGTCGGATTAAAGCCGTCAAGTGAGGATGGCACGGTAATGGAATATTCCCGCTTTCCCGTTTTGATCCCCAGATGTGCAACCGGTCCGGCAAGCCGTATCTCTTCAGGCGCAATTTCAAATCCGAATACGCTTTTCAAATCTTCAGCCGAACAATCAATTTCATTCTCTAGTTGAGTAAGCTCAAAATCCTTATATTTTCGCAAAACAAACTTTCTTTTTTCATGAGACCAGTCAAGTACCGGATCAGGCTTTCCTGAATCACCACAATCATCAAAGTATCTTTCAGCAATAGTGTTGTCCTTTTTTAGTTGATCTACCTGTTCTTTGGAAAACCTCATTCTTAAATTGTGTGTAAAATTCGAGTCATCCTTCCCCATTAAGCTTGTCAGTTTAAACTGATATCCCTTATTTGACTGAACAACAACTGTTGAATCAAACTCTCCTTCTCCATCCCCGTTTTTCGTGTAAGCACCAGTGTTATACCCCATGGCAACATTTATGCCTAATTCGTGTACTTCATGATTTGCAACGCCATTTCTTACCATTTCCTGGATTATCGAATGCACTTTATAATTAGCGCCATCCTCAATTCCAGTTACTCTGTAGTCAGCAAAGATCCCTAATAAAGATAAATCTTTTTGTAATACCCTCCCACTTCCAGAGCCAGCCTGAGAAAGACCTATAAATTCTGTATTGGTCATTTCCACTCTTTTAAGCTGTCCATGCCACACTTCAATCTGTTCTCTTGAAGTATCAATTACTTTTTCCTCATCATCCACCTTTATAGAAAATGGCACAATCGGAGTTCCGTCAAGGAATGCCGCCATCACATCTGTTTTCGGAAGATCTGTGGGAATGGTGATCTCTACCTCTTTCCCACTAATCAATACTAGAGCCTTAATTCCACCTGCTTCGGTTTTTTCGACAACGGTTGGAAGATTGAATCCTTGATTCTGAAGATTTGCTACCTGACCATCAGTTAGAGCCTGCGCTTGTCCGTTATTATCAACGACATTCCATTTCTTTCCCTCAAAATCCCAAAGTAAAGTCCATTCATTTGGACTTGATGTTAGCGTGCAAAAATCAAAATTTTTCTTCTTTTCTATTTGAGTCATCGAATACATAGCAATGTTTACAAAGATTGCTTTCTCGTTTCCTTGATGTTTAACATACATATGCGAAAGCAACAGATTTCCATGATTTTCTTTATCATTATCCTGAATTAGCACAGTAGTGCTTACTTCTTTATCTTTTATCAATCTCTGTGAAACATGTATATTTGCCTTTCTGTTTTCTCCCTCAACTACTATGCCTCCTTTCAGACCATCTTGAGATGTAGATAAATATATGTTCTGAACTTCGTTATTAACGGTTTTCGCCTGACAATTCGTGAAAAAAAATGTTGGAGCAATCGGTCTCCATAATGTCTGATATGGCTGAAACCGTTCTACAAGTGAAGCATAAGGTCCTGCTATAGGATTAAATTCGCATTTTGAATAAAGCGCTGTAGACATCGCCTTAGTGTAGCTGTCCCTGTTTAATGCCTCCATTGTTGCCATAGAGCCACATGATAACATAAATTGGAAGTATTTTCAACCATCACATTATTTTACTTTGTAATTTGACATTTCCTTTCTAAACTCGTACTATAAAGTTATATGAAATATATTCTAGCCCTTGTATTAACTGCAGCTGCGCTTGTCTTTACTACTTTTGTCTATGCGGAAGAGTTTGCAATAACAAAAATCGGAGCACTAACCGTGAATGGTAAATATTACAAGCAGTTTTGGTATGAGCCGACAAAATTAACGCTTGAAGGCACCGGCTCAAGGGGCGCAAATATTGATATTTTTGTTGATAGTGACATAACAACGATTAAAGCAGATATAAATGACGGTAAATGGAAATATACCCACCCCGTGGAGCTTGAAAAAAAGGATCATAATATCAAAGTTGGGTCAGGTGAAAAAATATATTCTTTTATTTTGACAATAGGAGTAGCATCCGTCCCGCTTGAGGCATTGACCAAAGGAGGAATACTTCCTGAGGCGGGAGTAATAATTCCCCTTTTAATCCTTGCGGGAATTGCGGGAACACTCATATTTTTCGGATTCCGTCATGATAATAAAGAGACATAAAGTTCTTTCACCATCATTTTTAAAATCCAAAGGCGTTATCTTAGAGTATGATGCTTACCAGGACGATAAATACGGCCGCATTTTAGCCTATATCTGGATTGATTGTATGAAAGAACTTGCACAATATTGTAGACCTGAACACAATAGGCAGATGTTGGTAAATGAAGTCCTGGTAAAGAAAAACTATGCCGAACATGTCATCTACTCCAAACGCCACAGACTAAAATATGAATCATATTTCTTAAAATAACGCTCCGTTTAGATTATTCTAATGGTCCAACAAAAAACATGCCAATTAATTAACTTGTTATAGCGGCATAATGTACACTTCCGAAGTGTCGGAGATCGACAAGTCAAGCCAATTTAATGATTAATGATATTGATAGCTGAATTTATTATATAAAAAATTTTATTTGCTATAATCATTAGATCAATTTATTATTTTAAATATTTATAGCGTATGAGTAAGGCAAAAATTAAAAT
>PFLF01000067.1 GCA_002784505.1 Candidatus Roizmanbacteria bacterium CG_4_10_14_0_8_um_filter_39_9 | reverse complement strand
ATATTTATAGTCTTAATCCAGCCGTTTTATTGTCTTGACAAAGGGGTCCACCTTAATTTGGAACTTTGATATAATTTGTTATGTTCGAAATCGTTCCCACTAATTCAAGATATGTTCCATTTACTCAACAACCTGCTTGTTGTGTTCCTACTTGCTTTCAGATGATTATGTATCGACATCAGATTCCGCTTAGACCAGCGGAAGAAATCGGTTTTAAGCTTGGATTGGTAGTTCATCCAGATAGAAAAAACCTTTTTTATAATGTAAGAGTATCTGAACAAAAACCATCAGCAGGATATGGGACAAGGATCTATGATCCTGAATTTGAACCAAATGCAGCTTTTAAAAGAATGAAAATTCCTCTACTTTTTTCTAAAAAATCAATAACAGAGATTCAATCAGGTGAAGAATTGCTAAACTACTTAAAAAATGCAGAAAAGAATGATCGAGATATTCTACTTTGCTTTAACCATGGAGCGCTTATCAACGACCAGTCAAAGGATTGGGGACATGTTTGTGTATTTGATCGAGTTGTTGGCAACAAGATACGAATGATAGATCCAAGTCCCGATCAGCCCAAATGGAAAATGGTTGATCCGTTGGAAATGTATAATTCTATGCAAAAACATGGAGAGAAACGATCTGCTGGATGTTGGGAGATATCACTAAATCAAATCGTTGAGTAAAAAGTTCCAAAAACGTCCCACGCGGCCCGCCATCGCCTCGCCGAAGCCTGAAGACGGGAAGAAGAGCTTTTATGAAGAAGCATTTTTTGAACGCTTCATCAAAAGGATATAGCCTCCGACTGCAGCCGCAAACAAAATGATGGCAATAAGGGGCCGATACGCTATCCATGCGAATGCAATGACAACGCTACCGATAATAAGGGTCAAAAGAGCAGATACAATTCCTACCCCTGCCCCAATTACCCTGCCAATAAATGGAATGACACTTCCCACAACTGATAAAACGCCCAGAATCATTTGAAAACCGATAAATAAAAGTAAGGCTCCAACAAATCTTAAAATCCAAGTCGTCATTTTGTTGGACTCTTGTGCATTTTGAAACATTTCCTCGGCTGACGCTTTCCCCAATTGGATCATGCTTATTTTTGATCCGTCTTTTGTCTGATAGGGAATGAGCGTATCTCCCGATTGTTTGTAAACAATACTGATGTCCTGAGGAGAAATAATTTTATAATTAACTCTTGTGTTTCCAATTTCCGGGGTAGTAGTATTATTTGTTTGATAGTAAATCGTACTACTCACTAACTGCAGTTGAGCCGATACTGTCGTGTTTTTTGCATCAAACATTTCTTTTGGAATAGTAAAAGATTGGTATCCTGAAAGTCCTGACAACATATCTTCGGAAATTGCATATTCTCCAACCGTCACACCCTGCGCAATCCACTCCTCATCTGTAAATGGTTTCGATGAAGGATTTTGATGTGTTTCTGCCTCTTTAAAATTTGATGAATCAATAAGATTATCGGACCATGTTTTGGAATAAGTATATGTTGTCGTCGTTTCAGTCCCTCCCCCTAATTTTTCAACCGTCTTGCTTTTGGACGTCTCTTTCCACTGATACACCTCAACACTCCTTTGCATCTTGAGAGCGCTGGCCGTAATGCCGAATTCCTGATCAGTCAACAGATTGGGAGATATCGTCATCCCTGAAAAATGGATGAGTTTTCCTTCATTCTTGGCGTCTATTTTATCTGGAGATACTGAAACAACAACTGAAAGACCTTCTTTGAGATTTTGTTCTGTCTTGACAGCACGACCCTCGTTCCAAAACAATAAAACTATGGAAGCTATTATCAACAGAAATCCCACAAAAATGTTTTTAAACGAGTTCCCTAATCGCGAAAACCATGAGGTTGAGGTTGTTTCAATTGTTGTCATATACTATATTATCTAATACCTCATTTATATTGTCAAAGAAGAAGAAAAATCAGTCACCGGAACTTTGATATAATTTATAGCGTGAAGAAAAACATACTGAAAGTACAAATTCAAAAAAATCTGCATGACGTTTTTTTGTTCTGCATCACTCCCCCCAATTCTACAAAATGGATTCCTTCCGTGGTGAAAGAAGAAACATCTGAATGGCCGATTAAAGTCGGCACCATATACAAACTCACAAATGACAAGGATGAACTATCCGAGGTAACTGTCGCAGGGATAAAAAGTGATGAGTATGTCGAATGGATCTCATCAGATCACAATTATCATTGTAGATATAGTTTACAGGCTATAGACGGAAAAACCGTACTTGAATATTGTGAGTGGACAGATCAAGGAGAGATTGAAGAGCCATTCACTCAAGATGTATTAGCAAAATTAAAGTTTGTCTTAGAGAGAGATAAAAAATTCAATATATTTAATATTTCGAAAGTCCCTTTCGAGGAAATCCATAACACCCCGGGCTCACAGCAAACTCTGGCAACCAAAGATGATCTAATAACTAATAATATTGATGCGTTAACGAAGGGGACACTTAGCCCAGGTGATAAATGGGATTGGCATGAGCATGATATGTATGATGAGGTGGGCATTGTATTAAAAGGAACAGGAAAGTTCTTCTGGCAGAATGAAATAGTTGAGTATAAGCCGGAAGATGTGATAATCATTCCTGCCGATTCTTTGCATAAGTTTGAGGCAGGTGGTAAAGCACCAAGTGAATTTTACTTTATACGGATCAAGGTGTGATATTAGTAATAAGGTCTAATTTTTCTCAACCCTACGCGGTTCCCAGATATGAGAAATTTAAATAATGCTTTAAATGAAATTGGCATGATATTATCTTCGGATAAGAATATTAAATGGAATCCTGACTTAGTTCAGTTTACGGGCGATAGGATTATCACACCGATTGGAGATGTCTCTGACATTTTACTTCACCATAAAAGCAAATTGAAGGACGCACAAACAAATGTCTCTTTACTCTCAAAACTAATAGATATTTTAAGCGATATGAATGCTATTCTTCGTCTGGATCATATTGGATTTTGTTATCTAGTAGCTTCTCAGGAATCGGAAAAGAGGAGAATAAAAGAACTGGTTTCAAAAACAGAGCTTCATTTATACCAGGAAGCATCAAACGATGACGGACTCTGGTTGTTTATCGGAAATACGGTCGAGTGGGAAGAGTCCATGCTAGAGCTTATACCTGTAGAAAAAACTGATGGACAGTGGGCAGATTGGGTAGACTATTGGTTGCCTCATATCCAGTTTGATGTTGATACGAAGTTTAATTCCGATGAGATAGATAAAATGATCAAGGACATTTACGGTGATAAGACTATCAAACCACACCATATTATTATTGATGGAATCACCTATATTATCAGAATTCATTTAGGAGTAATTGACGGAGTAAATATTTTTCTCGATTTGGCGACTTGTGCGAGGGACGTCAAGTGGCATCGCGAACATAAATTGGTACAGATATGAGCACATCAAAAGAGACAATCCATTTTATCCTGAATAAACTGGGAAATACTCCCCGGTTTAGCGCACGGGCAATGTTTGGCGAATATGCGCTCTATGCCGACGGAAAAGTTGTTGCCCTCGTCTGTGACGACTTACTTTACGTGAAAATTTGCCCTGCAGGCAGTCCACTTGAAGATATCTGTGAAAAAGACCCTCCCTACCCCAAAGCCAAGCCTCACTATGTAGTTTCTGAGGAGCAACTGGACAACTTCGATAATCTTCCCTCGATTCTGATCGTAATTGCAAGATCCCTCCCGGCAAAAAAATTAACCTGAATCACCTCCCCTGTTACGAAATTTGTTTTTTGATATAATTTAGCTATGAAAATTACTCTTTTAAATGAAAACTCTTCAGGTCGTCAGAATCATAAACTATGTTTAGCCGAATGGGGACTTTCAGTACTGATTGAAGTTAATGGAATTAAAATATTAATGGATACGGGACATACGGATGTGTATCTGCATAATGCCAAACAATTGAATATTAATCTTGATTCCGTAGATTACATCGTCCTTTCTCACAATCACTGTGACCATACGGGGGGCTTACGTTTTCATAAATTCACTTCGAAAAAAAAGCTTATTCTTCACCCTCAAATCCTTGAAAAAATACCGAAAGATCAATCTAACAAACTTAAAAAAGACTTTGAGATTGTTTCATCTGTAAAACCGCTGGAATTCTCAAAGGATATTTATTATCTCGGAGAGGTTCCGAGAAAAAATTCTTTTGAGAAGGGAAAATATTTGGATGACCTCATATTAGATGACTCTGCTTTAGCCATCAAAACAAATAATGGAGTTGTGGTTATCTCCGGCTGTTCCCATTCCGGAATCTGCAACATCTGCGAATATGCAAAGGAAATAACGGGTCAAAAACTATATGGAGTAATGGGAGGTTTTCATTTATTTGAAAAAGATATGAATGCGATACAAAAAACTGTTGAATATTTTAAAGTTGAAAAACCAAAATATCTTCTTCCGATGCACTGCGTCGATCATGTAGCAATGGCCCAGTTTTATAACAACTTCCCGTGTAAGAAATATTCTTCGGGTGATACTTTTGATATAATTTAACTATGAAAATACTGGTAACCGGCAGTAAGGGATTTTTGGGAAGTGCTTTTGTCCAAAAGTACAAAAGTGATTATGAGATTGTTCATATTGACATATCAAAAGCAAAGAAAATATTAGGATATAAGCCCGAAAACCCACAATACACACAAGAACAGTTTCATTCTTCTCTAAAAGACAAGATTAATTTAATGTCATAACCCAAACTGCAATAAATTAAACCGCAGAAGTTATATTATTAATTATGGCAATAGATGATACGGAAGGAAAATTTGAGCAGCTCTATTTACATGTCGACGGATATGCTATCTCCAAAAAGGCAATTTCTAAACTCTCAAGGTATTATTCTGGATATATGTATGGGGAAATAACATATCGGGGATTTCTGAGAATGTTAGCTATGGCAAGGCCGAAGAAAAATGAAGTCTTTTATGATTTGGGTTCGGGGACGGGCAAAGTTGTTATATTAGCAGCTATGCTTGCAAACTTTTCTAAAGTCGTAGGTGTCGAAATTTTTCAGGAACTCTTAGATGCTTCCCAAAAGGTTCTGGATCATTATAAAGAGCTTTCTGGATTAAATAACTCATTTTCTCAATCTGTCGTTTTCATACATGGAAACTTTAATGATGTCGACTTCTCTGAAGCTGATGTAATATTTATGAATGCAACCGCATGGTCATATGAGTTTGGTGTTCCCTTTATTCGTAAACTTGAACAGTTAAAAAAAGGAGCACGCATTATTACAAGCACACTTGTTATTAAATCGAATAAATTCAAAATCAACCCCATTGGGTCTATTGATTTTTCATGGGGCGATGAAGAAGTATTTATTCATGAGAAGATCTAACCCCTTGAATATTTTTGGTATCAAACACGTTTTTTGAGTTATGTTGTAGAATGTCTCATGACAATCAAAGCAATTCTTTCTGACTTGGATGGATCGCTCGTTTCCTGCGACGGTCATTATGATGTTCGCCTCCCTGCACTTCTTCAAAAGCTTCGCGAGAAAAACATTCATTTTTCCCTTGCCACCGGTCGCGCATGTTATGGACTGGTGGAAAAACTGCTAAAAGAACTGAATCTCTATGACTATCATATCGTTTTTGGAGGAGGAATGATTTTGAATGTGTTAACCGGTGAGACCCCCTGGCTTCGGCCAATTTCTGAGAAGTCTGTCAGAAAAATCGTGTCTTACTACAATACCCAATCATTCCTATACAGCGTTGAGACAACAGAAGCGGCATATATGTTCCGCAGGTTTGAAACATTTATGTACCCAACAGGTGTAATCGTGAGAGATTTTATAGAAAGTACTATTCCACCGGGGGTTTTAAAAATTCTTCTTCAGTCTTCCATTAATAAACTATCAGAAAAAATTGCGCAAAAGCATATTAAACATATTTTGAACGAGTGTAAAGATGTTGAGGTTGTCAGACTGGGACATGAGGGTTATTTTGGATGGGATGTCACTGCCGAGAACTCAACGAAACATACGGCAGTACTTGAATATGGAAAAATACTGAAGATTAATCCAAAAGAAATGGTGGCAATTGGAGACGGCTATAATGATTATCCTCTGTTTACCGCCTGCGGTTATAAAATCGCAATGGGAAATGCCCCGAAAGAACTCAAAGACATCGCCGATTTGGTTGTTGCTCCCGTTGAAAGCGGCGGTATAATTGAGGCAATTGAGCATGTCCTTACATTGGCTAAAATAATATGAATATAATTTCCGCACTGGTAACAATATTTGGTCTGGGACTGTTTGAGATTATAAACAGCGTTGATAATGCCATCATCAATGCCGAAGTGCTTTCAACCATGAAAGCCGCTTCACGGAAATGGTTTGTCACCTGGGGACTTTTCTTTTCAGTTATTGTGGTGCGGGGACTTCTCCCATTTCTTATCGTTTTGTTATTAAATCCAAAGGTGGGAATTTTGGGTACCATTACTGCGGTCTTTCATAGCGACGCGCGGGTTGCACAGTCACTTCATGAATCAGCCCCCTATCTTCTTCTTGCTGGTGGGGTATTTATGATCTTTGTTTTTTTTCACTGGCTCTTTTTAGAGGAAAAAAACTTTGGATTACCGGGAGAAAAGTTTATTGCCAGTCAGGGAGTATGGTTTTATGCGATAGTTTCAATACTTCTAACCGTAATCGTCTGGTATGCAATTCAGGTAAATCCATACTTGGCATTATCTGCAGTCGTCGGGTCAACTGTTTTTTTTATTACGCACGGATTCAAACAACAGGCGGCACAAGCTGAACGCAGTCTGTTGAAAAAAGGAATGTCTGATATAAGTAAAATTCTCTATCTCGAAGTGATCGATATGACTTTCTCCATTGACGGAGTGCTCGGATCATTTGCCTTTACATTTTTTGTTCCCCTTATTCTTATTGGTAATGGACTGGGCGCATTTGTTCTTCGTAAAATTACCGTATCAAATATTGAAAATATTAAAAAATATCTTTATATTAAAAATGGGGCAATGTATTCCATCTTGATTTTGGGATCCATTATGATGTTGGATAGTTTTAGAATGGAAATTCCATTCTGGGCCTCACCTCTTTCTACATCTGTAATAGTTGGATATTTCTTTCTGAAATCTACAAAGGTGTTGAAACTGCCTGTTAGTCAGTAACCAGATGTTCGCGCCCGCAACCCATTTCATTATATAATCGGGTATATGCAGGCGGACAAAAAACATATTTCCAAATGAACATCACCATTGTTTTATTAATCTTTTCACTCGCGATTAAGGGCTTGTATATTCCCCTGAACAGAAGGAGGTCACAATTTTACTGGAAAATACCGCTGGATAACAAAATTCCTCTTCTTCCTTTCTTTACAATCTTTTATTTACTCTACCATCCGGGTGTTTTTTCTACGTATATACTTCTTTGGAATACTCCACATATCAATCGGTTTCTTCTCAGTATTATCATTTCTTATATAATTTCAACTATTTTTTGGTATTTTATTCCAAACGGTGTTTCCAGGCCTATACTTACACAAAGTACCATTTTACACAATATCTTGCGATTTATTTATAA
>PFLF01000022.1 GCA_002784505.1 Candidatus Roizmanbacteria bacterium CG_4_10_14_0_8_um_filter_39_9 | reverse complement strand
AAACACAATCTTATTGGGAATAGAACTTTTTTTACACGACTTAATCAATTTTTTTATTTCGCCTATACTTTCCGATGTCCCAAGGGAACTTAGGTTTGAGTTTAAAAGGGAGTCGGGTGAGATTATTCCTGTTGATAACAAGTTCTCGGCAATTGAAACGTATGATGAAATACCACATATTTTTTGTCCGGTAAGCCCTGGCGTTTTCCACATATAACCACAGTCGCCATCGAGTAGATAATTTCCCACTTCATTATTTTGTTTTGAGATAACAACAATCTTTTTGTCCTTAATGTAGGCGCTCCAACTAGCTGTTTTTGATGATGAGGTACATATGAAGGGTCCTTGAAGGTTAAGAGTCTTTTGAGCCGGTACGATTGTTGGGGTCAAAATAGGAGAGTTATGAATTTGTGGCGTCCCTTTTGAAGGACCTAATATCTGAAAAAGCATAATGATAAATAATATGACAGGAATAAGAAAAATTGCTTTTGAGCCAATCTCAAAAAAATCATGCACCAGATCTTGCTTCATACCCTACATGATACAGGAATTTTTTTACCCGGTGATTATTACTCTTCCGCACTCGATGTTTCTTCAGTTAATGAATTTTGTGATTGCGCCTGTTCGAGTAATTTTTGCGTATCAACAGAGCTCTCTTGGCCTTCCATCAGTTTCTGTAAGGCTGCCGGATCAAATGTCCCAGCCGCGTTTGACGCGGCGCTTTCCTTGATGGGTGACGGTTCTTTGATGGTAACTGCTTTGAATTCAAACATGGTCTCAGTGATCATGCCGCCCTCATCTTCAATCCGCATCTTGCGCATCACATATTCCTGGTCATCAAAATATAAGTACTCCTTTGTTTTGGGATTGAGTGGATTCACTATTTCATATTTAAAACATTGCATTGATCCGCACGCTTCTTTTCCCATGGCTTTGTATACCGTCTTGTCTTCAGTCTCATTGACAACATCCTTAAATTGTTTTTTCATTTCTTCCGGATCAAAATTGAAAAGACTTTTTTTACCGTCCTCAGCTTTATAGGTAAACTTTGTCCATTTCCCATCCGTCATATCTTTGGTATAGGTGGTATTGCCTATGATAATCATATTCGACAATTCTTTCCCATTTTCAGACATGGTAAAGTGTGAATTGTTTCCCTGCATCTCCCATGTATTTTCCGATTTCTTACCGGATTTTTCCGTTGTTATTGAAGTCCCGACAAATCCTTTAACATAACTGTCTGCCGTCTTTATTGACTTGTCCATAAATCGGCAAAGTTCCGGATCGTTTAGTTTACAGTTTACATTAAGTCCCAAGCCCGCAGTCCCGGGAATTTTTATCGGAGGAAGCGCTCCTCCTGTTTTTCCCTTATTCACCATAAAATATCCAACTACCCCTAAGACAAGAACCACCCCTACCATGATTAGCACCGGCGCAAAGCCTTTATTTTGTTTCATGTTCAACTTTGAGATTGATTTAATATTTGTTATTTGTGATTTGTGATTGTCATAGAATGACACTTTCCTGCCTTTTCTGCGCATCCGCATCGATAATATATACGTCTTCCCGGTAACTTCCTACCCCTACATACCGTGCTTCACCTTTAAGTATGACTTCAAATGGCCGGCAGGCATAGCACCCTGATTTCTCCGAGCATTTAAAAATGTTGAGTTGTCTGGCTATTTTCATTCGTTTGGCAATTTCATAGATTTTTTCTTCATACTCCTTCAGGTTGGGAACTGGTTTTGTTGTAAGTTCACTGCTTTTTTCCAAATACCAATAGTGGACACTTGATACAGGTTTGGTCTGACAGTTAATTGCTAATAGACAATAGATGGGCAATTGTAATGAGTCATCATCTTCTTCATTTTTGCTGGTTTTAAAATCGATAATGTGGACACTGTCTGTATCTTTATCATACTCAAGCCAGTCCAGTTTACCGCATAAAATAATATTATCTTCTTTCGATATCCAATAATACGGAAGATTCATCTTGATTTTTACGGCCAAACTTTTTAAGGGCCCCGGGTTTTGCATGACACGCAGTAGCATCTCCTCTCCCCTTTTTTTATAGGCGTCTTCTGTTTCGATACTGGTGAATCCTCCCTTGAGACCCGACACTTTTGCCCATGCTTTATGAAATTTTTCAATAAGAGATACCTTGAACCGCTCTTCGGTCGGAAGAATAGACAATGACTCAAGGACTTCATGGACAATGGAGCCAAGGGCCAGAGGAGGGCTCATGATTTTTATTTTATGATTTGTTTTTGGGTCTTTATAGACATTTTTCAGATAATAAGCCCTTGGACAGGCAAGAAAATCATTTATCGAAGTGTGGGAGACCCAAACTGCAGTATATTTATCTTCTGCCATATTGGTACCATTGTATCATAATAAGCGGTAAATAGATAAAAATCAGCTTCGGATGATAGGCAAACTGAAGCGCGAACAGTATTTGGGCAAGAGCAAAAATGAAGAGAAATCCCTCATACTTTTTTTCTTGTGCAATTCTGAATATTACGAGAAATAAGGGGATAAAAACCGGATAGGAATAACGCAGATTTGAAACATGGACTTGATACGTTTGTGCGTTGGGCATAAAGAGATAGAAGACAAAATTAAAAAACGAAATTAAAATCAAAACAAGATTCAATGAAAATTTTTTCTGTTTAATAAAATCAAATATTACATATATAACTACGGCAAGTGATAAAACAAACCATCCTAGATATTCGCTGATACATGCCGTAACAAAACTTGTTGGAAATGAAACGATTGCCCGCCACACTGGCAATTCAAGCGCCCAATTTTTGACGCCGTTTAAACCTAAAATTGAGATCGGATAAATGGGATTTCCCATAATGAGATTATTTCGCATATACCAAAAACCCCCTAATATAATTACTGGAGTTATAAACGTTATAGCCTTTATAACATTTATTCCTGTTTTTCTTTTCCATATAAATAATAATGCGACTGAGGCATAGAGTGGTCCTGAGTATTTTGACCCTATAAGCATCCCAGAAATAACTCCAAGCTTCAAAAAATACCAAAGACTTTTACCCGGCTTTAAAAGAAGTCCGAGAAGCAGTGCATAATATGCAGCAATCCAGATATCAACAATTTGAGTATCGGCCCAACGGATAACTCCCATAAGGGATGAAAATCCAACCGCAAAAACAAGGGCGCTCTTTTTTTTTAAGCCCCCGCGTATTCCCAAAAAGTAACAAGATAAAAAAAGAATAATGATTCCCAGTACATTGTAAAGATTCAAAGGAATACGAAGCAGTATAAAAAGTGCGAGTATTCCTTCAGATGCACCGGGAAAAAAACGATGAAGAAGCGGTGATTTAGGCGAAGAAAAAATATCTCCCGTCAGATAACTCTTTGCAATCGGAATGTGATATAAAATACTATCAAGTTCCTTGGGAGACGAAGTTATCCCTTTGTAAACAATTTGAATAAAAATAAACAGAAACAAAGAAAGACATACCTGAGCAAGCACTCCCTTTTGCTTTTTATCCATCTTGGATTGTATTATACCTCAAAAACCGCCAATTCCTGTGCTTTAAATGAATTGTCACTTTCAATAATGATTGGGCGAATGGAGCCTTTTGGTGAAACGGGATGGGTGTACATAAGTTGGAATTCCTCATCGTATGATTGAGGAAGTGGAAGATTGATACAGAAACCATATATTGTGTAAAGTACGTCGTCATGAGAAGAAATAATAATATCTCCTTCATCTTTTGCCGCTACTTCCTGAAAAAAAGGAACAGCTCGATTATATATGTCCATATATCCCTCTCCCCCAAGCTCCTTACGATGGCTATGATATTCTTTCCAGATCTCATCCCCCCCTAGGTCACCCGTCACTTTATATCCCTGGTATGCAGAAAGCGTCTCAACAAGACGGACATCATACTCGACTGGTATTAACCCTTGAGAAATTGCAGCAGCTGTCTCCTTACAGCGAATGACAGAGCTTGAATAGATTTTAGAAATATTTTTATCCAAGAAGTATTCATGCAATTTTATTGCCCGTTTCTTTCCAACTTCGGATAACGGCAGTGGTAATCTGCCGGGATAAATGTTATCCGGATTTGCATATTCGCAGTGCCGAACTAAATATATTGTTTTCATAAAGATCGTCTTTTAAATGGAAACTGTGCATAAGTGGCTTTGTCTCCCAGTTCCCGCTCGATCCGCATGAGCTGATTATATTTAGCTGTTCGCTCACTTCTTGCTGGTGCCCCCGTTTTAATTTGTCCGGTGCCCATCGCCACAACAAAATCCGCCATAAATGCATCTTCTGTTTCGGCGCTTCGGTGCGATACAATTGCGGTCATCCCGGCAGTCCGTGCCATGAGAATTGCACTCACCGTTTCAGATACTGTCCCAATTTGATTTAATTTAATGAGGATAGAGTTGCAGGTTTTTTCATCAATTCCCCGTTTTAACCGTTTGATGTTTGTTACAAATAGATCATCCCCCATCACCTGCATATTTCCTTCTGATTTAATATAGAGCTGTTTAAATCCATACCAGTCATCCTGATCAAAAATATCCTCCATCGAAACAATTGGATATTTTTTCCATAAGTTCAGATAAAACTCAACCAGTTCGTCGGTTGAAAGAACTAATCCTTCTTTTTTTAAATGGTACTTTCCTTCTTTATAAAACTCCGATGCTGCTCCATCGATACCAAGATTGAAATCTTTTCCGGGTGTATAACCTGCTTCAATAATTGCATCCATCATTATCTGAAACGGCTCTTCATTACTTTGAAATTGGGGAGCATATCCCCCTTCGTCCCCAACCGCAACACTATACCCTTTACCTTTCAAAATTTTTTTGAGGGCATGATATACCTCGACGCCCATTCTGATCGAATCACACGTGTTGGTAGCTCCCGTCGGGAATAAAATATATTCCTGGATATCCGATGCCCAGTTTCCATGTTTTCCGCCATTTAAAACATTAAGCATGGTAAGAGGCATAATATACGTATCCTTATAGTCGGGATTAAATTTTGAAAGATATTCGTAGAGTGGTTTTTTTTCTGATGCCGCAGCTGCCCGGGCAGCACTCATCGAAACTGATAGAATTGCATTTGCCCCGAGTTTTGCTTTATTTTCTGTCCCGTCCGCATCAATCATTTTTCGGTCAAGTTGGGCTTGATCAGATGCATCAAGACCCATGACGACCTTGGAAAGCACATTATTTACATTTGCAACAGCTAGTAATACTCCCTGTCCGCCAAACCGTTTTGGATCACTATCTCGCAGTTCAACCGCTTCATATTTTCCGGTTGAGGCGCCCGAAGGTACCGCTGCCCAACCTGTTGATCCGTCAGATAATGTGGTAACACATTCGATGGTCGGGTTACCCCGACTATCTAATATTTCCTGAGCCTTCAAGGATGTAATTTTCATAGTATATAAATGATAGCAAATATTATTTCGTATAATAAGGGCTTATGAACTGGATATTTTATGCGGTCACGGCCGGTATTGCGACCAATGTTTTTCATGTAATAAGCCGAAAAACATTGAAGGGAAGCGGTGACTCCACAGCATATGCATGGTGGTTTGAGTTTATCCGTATTCTGCTTTTTATCCCATTTTTATTGATTGACTTCCATCTCATTTATTCGCAAAGCGCATTTATTTCTCTCCTTCTTCTCGGTATCACTGAGGTTGTCTCAATTTATCTTTTAATGCGGGTACATCAATTGACTGAAGTTTCCCTCTCATCAATCGTATCCGTTCTTCGCCTGGTCTGGACTCCTCTTCTAGCCTTTTTTTTAATTGCTGAACGTTTGACAACGATTGAATATTTAGGAATTGCCGTAATAACCCTTGGTATTTTTGTGGTAGCATCTCCCCGAAGAATAAAAACTGATAAAAGTCTGTGGATTCTAATATTATTTTCGGGGATCAGTGCCATTATTGGAGTTCTGATGAAGCAAGCTTCTGCTTTTGCATCCCCACCCGTTGTTATGATTGCTATGGCAATTCCGAGTGTTGTTATATTGCCACTCCTCATGAAGAATCAATCTGCTCGGATAATTAAATTAGGAAAGGACTTTCTTGTCACAAATGTATTTGTTGGCCTTCTGAATGTTGTTTCTACCTATCTATTTCTGTTAGCTATCCAAATTGGTACAACGAGCGTGGTTATATCCGTCTATCAGGGAATGATTCTCACCTCTGTTTTTACAGGTATCGTCTTTTTACAGGAAAGAAAAGACGTGGGGAAAAAACTGGCCGGTCTAGCTATAACGTTGTGTGGTGTATTGCTTTTAACCCTTTATTCCTGACCCCAAACAAAAAACACTATCCCCCTAAAAAACTGGAATGCCTTTAGAAAGTGATAGTGTTTTTATATTAATAAGGTCGGCGCTGATCGCGATCATTGTAACCGCCCGTTCTTGGTCGTTCCTCTCTAGGTTTTGCGACGTTGACGACGATTTTTCTGCCTTCCAAATCTTTTCCTGCCATCTCAGCTTCTGCTGCAGCGGCTGCTTCCTCAGTTGCAAATGTTACGAATCCGAATCCTTTTGACCTACCTGAATACTTGTCTTTGATGATGACTGCCTCAACGACTTCTCCGTATGTTGCGAATAAGTCTTTAAGTCCAGCATCCTCGATTGTCCAAGGTAAGTTGCCGACGTATAATTTCTTTTTGTCCATGTATGTTTTCACCTCCTCTCATGAAGAAAACGAGCAGAGCTCTTACTCTTCTAACCATAGATTATATCATTTAACCCCTGTCAAATCAATTACCCTGCTTTTGAGCGCCTTAGTATGCGGGTTTATTTGATACAATATATAAGTATAAAGTGGAATGTTAATAAATTCATTTGCTCTTTGAATGGGGATATTGAGGGTTTAGAATTTAGGTTTTAGAGTTTATCATTGGGGAGTCGTTCAATGGTAGGACAATAGACTTTGGATCTATTAATCATGGTTCGAATCCATGCCCCCCAACTGATCCAGACCGTTGCAAAAACGGTCACCTGAATAGCCTCAAAATCTCATCCAATTTTGAAGGATCTTTCATTGTTTTTTGTAAGGAACATTTTCCATTAAGACGTTTAAACTTTCCCTCACAGTCAGTGAAGGCTTTTACTCTCCGGTGAATAAAATAGGCGTTGAGCCAGTTGTCTGCGTGAACAAATGATTTGAAGCCTTTGAGTGTTTTTAATCTGCTCTCGAGGTGAGAATTGTATGATTCGATGAGATTGTTTGTACGGGGTAGTTGGTGATGAACCATGTAGGCACACAATACATCCATACGCTTGTTAATATCTAAAAGAATACTCTTGTACTCGGGTGTGTTTCCATACTGACGATAGATATTTCCCGCCTTGTGTAGAAATTCTTCTTTTGATCTTTTCTTTTCAAATAGCTCTTCAATACGTCTCATGAA
>PFLF01000073.1:8167-13579 GCA_002784505.1 Candidatus Roizmanbacteria bacterium CG_4_10_14_0_8_um_filter_39_9 | reverse complement strand
TAAGGTGTCATATAGTTTTCTTGTTTGTACACTTTCTTTATTTTACCTTTTCCGTCTTCAATTTCTGTAGCAAAAGCACAAGGACGGTGAAAGTTTAAATATTCGTTAAAAATGTCAAAGTAAAACTTATTAATCAGGCAAGCATGTTTTTGATCAATAAAACCATAACCCATCCACTTACGGATTACGGAACCATTCTTTGATTCAACCTGTGCGTTATCATTTGTCTGTCTGCTTCTTGATTTGGTCAACTTTATTAAAAGCCTGTTTAACATATTGGCAACAACTCTATTAATATATTCGCTCCCATTGTCCGCGTGAAACTCGAAAACTCTAAAGGGAAACTTATTTATCAACTTTAAAAGTAACGGAACAAGAAAACTTTCTGTAATTTTTTCTACAGATCCCGCTATTTCAAATTGAGTGACTTCATCCAATATGTTTATATGATAACCTCCTTTTTGGCGGTCCATATCTCCTTGGTGGACCGTATCAACTCGTAAATATCCGGGGACTCCGTTTGGAGTCGGCTTTCTACGCTCTCCGATATTGACAATCCTAGGTTTTGTTTTTTTCATATTTTTTAGTTAACCTTTGATAATGAACAGATTTCCTTAAATTGTAAATATGACCTACTGAAATATTTGAAATATTTTCATACGTTAAATCTTTATACTCCGTAAACATTCTTCGTAATATTTTTTTAATCATTACTCCATTTGGGAAATCGTGGAGTTCATCAGTTGTTGCCAAAAGCCAGATATCTTGGTCAGAGTATATTTTTGGGAATATACGATGATGAGATTGCTCAACTGTAACAGTCCCCGTTTTTCTTTGTTTACCAATGAGTCGCGTTACCTGGGCTCTTGACAATCCGGTTATTTTTTCAAGGTACTTTTTAACTACTCCTTTATCTTTTTTCCCTAAAACATGATAATCAAATTTGATAATTGTATCTTCAACCCATTCATAAATCTCATCTCTTTTTTGTCCCTTAAAGGACAGTAAAGTTGAGGATTTGAGAAATTTTCTCAACTCCTCTATAGTTTTCAGTGGGGAATCATTCATGGTAATAGTCATATATCACCGGCATGGTTCCCTTTTGTTACAGGCTCAAGTTGTATTTGAAACCGTACCTGCTTTCAGGCTCATCTTGTATTGTACAAGACTCAGTATTGACAAAGTCGTTAGAAAGTAGTAATATCTAACTATATGAGCACACAAAAAATTCAAATCACACTAACCCCCGAAGAAGTAGCTGCACTTTCTGTCAAAAGTAAGGCTCTTGGGTACAACGTGACAAAATATATAAAGTTTCTTGTTGCGCGTGAAGTGATAGAAACCGTTGAAGAATACCCAACTTATAAAATGAGCAAAAGGCTCGAAAAGTTAACAGAAAAAGCTATACAAGAGTATAAAGATGGCAAGGCAGTACTTTTGGATTCACCTTATGATTTAGACAAACTATGAAAGCTTATTACTCATCATTGTTTATCTCAAAATATAAAAAAATAAATAAGAGAGATAAGAGGCTGGGGAATTTGATAAAGGAAAAAATTGCATTATTGCTCGTAGACAAGCGGAATCCGTCTCTTCGTTTGCACAAACTTCAGGGAAGTATGAAAACTGATTGGAGTATATCCATCAGGCCGAATCTCCGGGCGATCTTTACTCTCACAGAAGACATGTATTATTTTTTTGACATCGGCTCTCACGACGAAGTCTATCTATAAAATTCTCTTCACGTTCGTATAAATATAAGATAGACTGCCGCACTATCCTAAACCTATTAATTCGTTAACTCATTAATTCGTTAACCATTTACCATCTTCCACTAACGTGTTAATTGTGGACTAAATAGCCCTTGCAAATGGAAAAATGATTATGTTAGTATGAAATGTATTATGGATCAAACTGCGACCGTTGCGAATTCTGTCAATATGCTTCGCGATCGAATTTATGAAGACATATTGACCGTTATGCTGCAGGGGCTTCAAGATAATAAAGTTGACGCACCCCAGGCGCGATTAATTGCAAAATATGCCCTTGCTCATTTAGGAAAAGCTTCATCGACCGAGGATGTGATGCATTTTTTGGATGAATTACCTGCAAAATGGGAACTATACAAAAATATGTGTGTGAAATTTAAGTATGAAGAAAAAGCTAAAGAAGACGTTGAGAAGGTAAAAGCGATCCAAAACAAGTTACACGCGTTTATCCAATAATATGGCAGCACCAGGGTTACCATCAGCAGACAATAGACCGGTTGGGCTTGAAGTAGTGGTAGGAATGAAAAATGTACCAAAGGCAACAGAAAAAGCGTTCGGTTTAAATAAGGGTCAAATTGACTTGATGAAAGAAATAACTAAAGCAAAAGCTGAGAAGGCTAAGGATGAAGATGTTTTAGGTAGAATAGCGAATGGAGAGAAAAATAAACCAAAGTACGATAGCTCCAATATTCAACAGGATATTGCTCGTTTTGGCGGGGGATCGGGAAATGTTAACGGCGAAGGAAAAGCCATTCAAAGTCCCAACGCAGAGGAAAAACAAATAAACCGATTCGAACAGGCAAAGAAGACAGGTGAGCAAATATCATCAGTGATGTTTTACATGGATCTTCTTAAAATTCAAAATGCTGGTGGTAATGTAAATGAAGAAATAACACGATTGAAAGATCGCAATCCTTCTTTTAAAGCATTGGGAGTAGAGACTCTACCCTTACTACAAGCAAAAGCCCAAGAGGCAATGCTGACCGATCCAACGATAGGTGACATATTAGGGCAGTTATCTAATCTTCCTCCTGGGGATATTGCCAAACAGAAAGCGGTGTTTGAGGATATGGTATTCACCGATCAACGGTTTAGAGACACACTAAGCGCCAATCTTCACGCAGTTCATGAAAAAATACTGAAACTCGGAGAAATGACTCCGGAAGGAAAAGCGAAGCTTGCCACCGATACAGAGAATGCCAAAAAAACTTTAGATGATAAAGCGGCGCGTATTACAGACGCTGTTTCCCGGGCCTATAAAGGAGGAGGATCAGGTCTTCCAAAGGAGACTACAAATGATGAAGTAGTAGAAATACTCAAGGCGAGTAACAACGAAAGTGACTTCAAACGAAATCTTGCCGGAAAAATGGGTATTGTCAACTATGGCGCTGTGGCCGAGTATCTGAGAATTGAGAAGGAACTTGCGGGATTGAACAAACAACTGGAAGGCAACCTAAATGATACTCCTGTAGAAAAAACAATAGAGCGGAATACTGGAAACACCAAAACAACAACAAGAGAAACAACTCATAAGGATGGGTCACAGCGAAAGATGCTGGATGACAAAGCTGAGGCGATAAATAAAAGAATAGTAGAACTTAAAGGTATAAATAATTTCGATACAGATCTTGCTACTTATAGGAGTGTATCCGATTTCGTCGATTCACCAGGAGTTAAAAGCGAAATTACGGAGGGTATTTCATCAAGCCGTGAACTAAATACGTTGTCTGCCAAAACAGCTCCTGAAGGCAAAAATATATCAACGAATCTTGATACGCGACTTTCGCGTGAAGATGATCTTCTTGCCGAGATGAAAACTGTCATTGGCAAGTCACTTGCAGAGGTATGGAAAAAAGATCAAGGCGAGGCAGATACCCTTAATGCAGAAATTTATGAAAAGCGAATTGCTGAAGCAGGGTCAGAAATGGAAAAGAAGCTTATTATAGCTGAGGCAACGAGATATGTAGATTTTAATGCTTCGACCAAGGAAACAACCATTCACGGCGATAATATCATGGAAGGGATACAGTTATTAACATTGGAAGACCAAGGTGTAATGCTTGAGATGGCGCGCGTAATGGAACTTACAACAGACGCAAAAGTAAAGGCAATCTTTGCAAAAACGCCAGATGGGAAAAAAAGTATCTATACGCCAGCACAGCAGATAGAACAAGTTAATAAAATATTTGACAAAATAAAAGAGAATGACAAGACAAACAAAACAAACAACTTTGAAGTACTTGAAAAGATGATGAAAAATCATGGATCGGAATACCGACAAAAAATGTATGGAAGCTATTTGACCATGGATGCCTATTTGAAGGAGGGTGTAAATGGGCATTTACTTCGGATTGGGCGTAAAATTAAATATGAAGGCTCAAGAAGGAGTATGTGGGAAATGGTGTCGGGAGACGGTAATAAAACGGTAAACTATGATCAGCTCAATCAGATATATAAGTACTGCGAACCCGACATAACAGAAGCCCTTGAGCAAAATTCAGCAGCAAATAACTTTATGAAGCGAATGGAAGCAAAGGGTATGGCAGGGAATCCTGGTCTTCTTAAGAAACTTGCATGGCTACTTTTTATAGTACTTGGCCTTGGAAGCGGCCTTGGTGCGGCCGGTGTTATTCCCGGCTTGAGTGCAGGCGGCGCATTGGGGGCAGCTGGGGGGGCTGCAGCAGCTGGGGGCCTTGGGTTTGGAGCATTAAAAGTTGGGGAGGCAGCGTCAGGTGGATAACGATTGATCAAAAAACAAAATTTTATAATCTGCTTGCCGGAGTCTTCCTGGGCCTGATCAAAGATGAGAAAAGATTCATATTTAAATTCCCCTTGACTTTGTGACGCGTATTACGTAATATTTACGTATTATGCGTCATGTAAATATAGTGACAGCACTATTAAAGGCAAAAAAAGCAGTTCAAACCGTTTTTACTCTCAATGAGATGCGGCAACTTCTCAGCATTTCTCCGAGCCAATTGCAGGACGCTTTATATTATGTTGTAAAAAAAAAGGATATTTTCAGAATCATGCAGGGCACCTATACATTCACGAAAGATTATTCCCGGGAAGAATTTGCCAATAAGTTTCGGATACCTTCCTATATCAGCCTCTATACGATATTACAAAAAGAGGGTATCGTTTTTCAGCCCTATACTTCTCTTTTTGCGATTACCAATAGAAGCGAGACATTGACCGTAGATGCTCAAACGTATATTTATCGGAAAATAAAAGATGCATATTTGTTAAATTCATTGGGAATAGAGCTAATAGAAGGAGTGTATATGGCGACTCCCGAACGAGCACTTTGTGACACGATATATCTTGATGGCGTCCAACATTTTGACAATTTGCGGAGTATCAACTGGTCTCTCATGTCCGAACTGAATGAACAAGTATATAAAAATAACACCATTGCTGAGTTTATTAAAAGTTACATTACTCCATGAAAGCTCTCGAGTCGGCAATACATAAGATCCATCTTACTAATATACTCCTTGACATATATAAGGATGACGTATTAAGCCCGGTTTTAGGTTTCAAAGGTGGTACAGCCGCCTTGTTTTTTTATCATCTCCCCCGATTTTCGGTGGATTTGAATTTTGATCTCATTACCCCTTACCAGAAAGACTCTTTGCAAATA
>PFLF01000073.1:7942-8084 GCA_002784505.1 Candidatus Roizmanbacteria bacterium CG_4_10_14_0_8_um_filter_39_9 | reverse complement strand
GCGACTATCTGCGTTATGGATATAGGTGATATGATTGCACATAAATTGGTGGCGGTTATGGATCGCAAACATCCAGCAAATCGGGATCTTTTTGACATACATTATTTTTTAAGCTCTCCTGTAGCTACTGAGACAAATTACG
>PFLF01000073.1:7527-7901 GCA_002784505.1 Candidatus Roizmanbacteria bacterium CG_4_10_14_0_8_um_filter_39_9 | reverse complement strand
TATAAGACATTGCTGAATTTTGTAAGAAATGTAAATCCAAACCAAATTTTATCCGGTCTCGGGGAGCTCCTGAGTGAATCACAAAAAAAGAGAATAAAAATAAAACTATTAATCGAGTTACAAGGTCTTATTCAGCGCCAGATTGATATGTTGTAATTTTAGATTGGATCCCCGGCCTGCGTCGAGGATGACATTGCAAAATAGTAAGAGTTCACGGTCTTTGACAAAACCGTATCTCAATATATCAGGTATTTTTTTTTGTCATCCCCGTGAAGACGGGGATCCAGTCGATTAATACCTTATAAAGGTATATTTAGTCTGGATTCCCTCCTTCGAGGGAATGACAATCTGTGTCAAGACTTGTGAACTCTTAC
>PFLF01000073.1:162-7488 GCA_002784505.1 Candidatus Roizmanbacteria bacterium CG_4_10_14_0_8_um_filter_39_9 | reverse complement strand
AATCATCTGTATGAAACCGCTCACGTCAGATCAAAAAACAAAATTTTATAACATTCTCGCCGGGGTCTATCTAGACCTTATTAAAGACGGTAAGATCGGAAAGGTTGAACAGCGGGTATTTGCGCAAAAAGTGCTTAAAAATATTGAAGCCGCAACGACGTATGAAGAAGTGTTAAACTTTATAGAAGATATGGTAAAAATTTATCCTGCAATGCAAATTGCTCGGGCAAGATTACATGACGATGTAAATAAAGTGCATGAAACGCAGGTTATGAGTCATTTACAAAGTTTTCTAAAATCAGCTGGAGCGAGTAGTAGATAGTAGTTGGTAGTTAGTACGTTACACGTTTTGCGTTACACGATATTATGGCAGACGTATCACCCGGTGCGGAAAAAGCGGCAGTTGCGATAAAAGATGTGGCGATTGCTCTTATGCCCGATCGTGGACGTGCGCCGGTACTAAACGAAAAATATATGGCAATGAGTGAACTTTTGAAAAAAGGAAAAGGTGAATCTATTTTTAAAGCGGCAGTTGCAGAAAAAGATGACGATATATATGTAAACTTTACCGAGATGCGGCAGATGGTTGATGGAGATAAGCTTCCCGAAGTCCGGGATGAAGATCAACCGGCTCGTTGGAAACGCTTAAATTTGCGTTTAAATATTTACGACAAATGGCTCAATAATGGAATGAAAGATCTTACGCCTGAAGAGAGCGTTGACATTCGTAACGTACTGGTTGAAATTCCCGGGTTTTGTGAGGCCATTGCCGTTGCGACCGGAGGGAGACTTTCGTTTGAACAAGCAAAAAATTATTTAACCGGAAAAGGCGGGGCAGGATTAAATCAGGATGAGAAAAAAGTTATAACAGAAATTCTGAGCCGGTTTTTAGGAGATGATCAGTTGAAAATAAGGTTGGAGAAAAGCCTTTCCAGTTTATCTTCGATGGTGGATGAGAACGACGCTTCCTTGGCACATGAAATAGAGGGAATTAAAGAAAAAATTAAAGGCAAAGATGAACTTCTGAAAAGAATAACAAAACTTGAAACAAGTCAGCAAGCATTTAAAGATCTGGATGAGCTCGACAAACAGAAAGCAGAAGATCTGTATAAGAAAACAGATGCAATCATCAATACCCTCAAAGTCGCACAGAGACCGGCAACAAAAACACTTGCAGGAGTCAATACGGCGATTAGTCAGTTGAGGGAACAAATAAGTACGATTAATACAACGATTAGAGAACTTAATACAGGAAGAGTGTCGTATGGTGGACGTACACAATTCAATAGAAGTGGAGACGAAGTTGGATCGATCACGACCCCAACGATAGACCAAACAGTTTCGGCTTTATATAAGGATAAAATAAATGAACGAGACAACATGCTGGAAACCATGACGCAACTTGAATCATTAAAGACAGTGTTTGCTGACGATGCTGATTTGATATCTGCATATGAATCGTACAGTAATGCAAAAGATAAACTGACAGAGGTAAATAAAGATATAACAACCATTTCTGATAGCGAAAGGTTGCTCATCGAAAAAGAAGGAAAGCGCAATAAATATGCCGATAAATATAAGCGAAAGCTAGAAAGAACATTGAGCGAGGAAATCAAAAAATATTGGAACGATGTAAAGCTTGCAGATGCTGCGGCGGCAGCGGATGCGGAAGCCTCACAAAAAGCAAAAGACAAGGCAGAGGCAAAAACACTTGATGAACTTCGTGGCAAAAAAGCAAGAGAGTTGATGACAAAGTATCTTAAGATGTCATTTTTGAAATACAAAGGTGACAAATGTGTGGGTTATGAAGATAAGGATTTGAAGAAATTTGTACATAAGGACATGTTATCGATGAGTCCTACAGAAATTGCGCGTTATCTTTTGGAGCGAGTGCACGACCGAACGGGTATGATGCCTTCACGGTATGAGGAGGAGATGATGGAGACTCTTAAAGAAATGGGAGTTGGAAAAAGCAAGATTGAAGGTGAACCTCCTCTCACATTTGATCAAATGTTGAAGGAAATCAGCGATGAGACTTATTATGATTTAGCGAAAGACTTTGTACCGGACGTGCTTGGATATGCACAGGATAGAAAATATTATTTTGACCGCCTGAAGCTTAAAAAACATGAGGCGGAGTTCCTCAAAGAAAACTATACCATTGAGTTTTTTAATAAAATGAAAGCGAGTAGGGATAAACAGGTAGAATTTGCTGAAAAACTACTTGGATATAAGGTATTAAGTGGTGGGCTTACTGAGGATAATTTGAGAAAAGTATTTGGTGAAGATTGGACTGAAGGATTAAAGAGGGCGGGGAAGACGCTCGCGGTTGGTGCCGCGGTTGGCGCAGGGGCTTATGTTCTCGGGGGAGGGCTTGGCTATCCGACACTTGCGGAAGGACTTACCCATGTGGTTGGAGGAACTGATCCTGCGGGAGTATTTATTAAAGGTACGTTGCCTACCATGTATGAAGGAGTAGTAAACTCGGTAGCTGCCGGATCAAGGGTTACTGAAGACATATTAAGCGGTGGAGCACTGGCAACATCATTGGTTTCCAAGCGAATCATGCCGGATGCAGCAACCGCTCAGGCATTTAAAGCAGCGGGTAATTTTTACATTCCCGGACTCCTGCCCTAACATACTATGGCAGATCAAGCAGTTGAAGCTCCACCTCAGGTAAAAGCAGCTCCGCCACCATCACTTCCAATGCATGATGCGACTTCTGTAATGATGCCTGATGACGTTCAATTCGGTGGACCTGAAACACAAGCGGAATTGAGACATCTTGAGGAAGCTCAAGCTGCCAAAGCGAAAGCCATTCCTCCTGATGCTCCACCAAAGCCTTCTGGGAGCCCGGAGATGAATATGGAGGATGTATTAAAAATACTTAGTGACGCAAAGCCGAAGGGCGATAGTCCCGTATTAACGGGCCAAGCTCCAACTGATTCAGGAGTTGAGCTGCCGGCACATATTGAACAACCTCAGGCCAAAGTTATACCTAAACAGACAAATGGAACAGGTGTATGGAAGTGGGATTGGAAAGACGTTCAGAGGTTTGTGGATCAACTAAAACTGGGGACTAAAACAGTCTGGCAAAAGATAATTGCATTTCCAAAGGCAGTTTTTAAATGGATCTTTAATGACACTGGGAGTAATTCAAAACCTACTACACCCCTTCGACAATCTCGCCCAACAGTTTGAGAACGACCGTTTTTTTAAACAATTTCACCTTTGTTTTGAGTAAAGTTCGTTGGGACAGCGACCTCCAAGGACTTTGTGCGGGAAATAATTCCAGATATCCTGAAAAAGCTGCGTATTTTCAAAAATCATTTCCTCGCAGACTCCCTTTTTTACCATAAGGTCTTTGTAAAATTGTGCAAAATGGTCTTTGTACCGTTCGTTATATACGAATGCTACCATCTCTTGAAATGTCATATGTACATTATATTTTTTTGCTACTTGGTCAAACTCATGTTCAATTAATATGCGTTTAGCCGGTATGTCTTTGTCTGGCAGAACCTCAACATTGCTTTTCGCACTTTTTATTGTATTATCAAAAATAATTTTGGGTGTAAGTTTTCCCGTATTTTTTGAATGAAACTTTAGTGCCCTATTGGTAAAAGTGATAGGGAAGCATAGGGGATTTGATCCAACAATAAACCATTTATTATCTACGCAAGCCAAACGGGCAGAAAGACACCCTACCTGAGAAGCATTTGAAGATCCTTTTGTATCGTACACTCGATATTTTTTTCCGGATGCGATGTCTAAAAGATCCAACCATTCCTGACGCTTTGTTTTTTCTATTTGATAGAGCGAGTAGTGTTGGGTGGCAATTACCTGCCGCAAAGTCTCAAGCTGTATTTGTGGCAGTCGATGAGGATTTTTAAGGTAGTACTGTGCGATGGGTGATGCTTCAGAGCCTGTTGGATGGAAATCATAGATAAACCAGTCATTAAATAGCCCGCTTATCATTGTTCTGTCAAGCCGATCTAAATCGGTTCCCGACTCAAAAAACTCTTCAACTGCATGTTTTAACCACACAGTATTTGTACATGCATACTCAACTATCTTTCCAAACTGAAGGTTGATCATAGGATTTTACAAAATTATAGCAGAATTTGTACCCATTGACAAATTAATGCAATCTCATATAATTAATGTATATGCAAATAGTAACGATAACAAGTCAAGGTCAGATAACCGTTCCCGCGCTGATGCGCAAGGCTATTTCACTTGAAAAATTTACTAAAGCCATGGTGAAAGTCGTGGATAATAAGATTATTTTTGAACCCATAGTTGACGTGGTGTCACTGGGCGGTGTGTTGAAGCACAAGGCTAAAAAAAATAAACATATCGGTGACATCATAAAAGATGAAGAACGTATCATCTCAAAAATGATCAAAAAATGAAAAGTTACTTTATTGATACAAATGTGATTCTTCGTTTTTTACTCCGTGACAATGAAGGGTGTTATAAAAAAGCCGTTGGTTATTTTGGTGACGCGAAAGCCGGGAACATACAGCTTCATCTTATCCCTGAAGTCATTTTTGAAATCGATTATGTTTTGCGGGGAGTTTATTCAATACCAAAGCAAGAGATAGTTGAAATATGTTTGAAGCTAGTAAAGTCTCCCTTATTGAAGATAAATGATAGGAGTGTTTTAATCCAAGCATTAGAAATGTATAAAACTATGAATATTGATCTTTTTGATATTTATCTTCATTACTTTGCGCTTAATAAAAAAAGCACCGTTCTTTCTTTTGATCGTGACTTTGAAAAGTTTAAGAAATAAATTATCTACACCCCTTCAACAATCTCGCTTGCAATAATATCCTTATTTAGTATAATTTAGGAAAGTTACATAACCTAATTAATACTTTATATGTATATAAAAAGACAGGTCGAAGCTGAAATACAAAAAAATTTATTCAAGGGAGATGGTATAATCATTTATGGGGCGCGTCAGGTTGGAAAGACTACATTGGTAAAAAAAATACTTGAGGAGCATCATAATCTTTCAACAAAATATTTAAACTGTGACGAGGGAGATATAAGGACATTGTTTACCCGAGCAGACACTTCAATTGAGTTAAAAAGAATCATAGGGAATTCACAGCTTGTGGTTATCGACGAAGCACAAAGGGTCCTTAACATCGGATTGAAATTAAAACTTATGATTGATGAATATCCTCATCAACAAATTATTGCAACTGGATCTTCATCCTTCGATCTTTCAAATGAGATCAAAGAGCCATTAACCGGGAGGAGCCGGGAATTTTGGCTGTATCCACTTAGTGCTTCTGAACTATTCCCAATAGGGGACACCCTTGATCTTAGCCGAAATCTCGAGTCTCTTTTGGTGTATGGAAGCTATCCGAAAGTATACGAGGCTGTGTCTATTGAAGAAAAAAAAATTCAGATAGAAAAAATTGCCCTACATTATTTGTATAAAGATGTACTAAAGTTTCAAACATTAAAAAATGCTGATCTGGTAAGGAAATTATTAGAAGCCCTTGCTTTACAGGTTGGGAGTGAAGTTTCATATAATGAACTTTCGACGATATTGGGGGTAAGCAGGCAGACGGTAGAAAGCTATGTCAATATATTGGAGAGTGCGTTTGTTTTGTATAAGGTTACCCCGTACAGTAAAAATTTAAGGAAAGAAATTGGAAAACTGCGCAAAATATATTTTTATGACCTGGGGGTGAGAAATGTATTAATTGACAGCCTCAAGCCTATTTCACTTCGAAATGATATAGGTGCATTATGGGAAAATTTTGTTATAACTGAATTTAAAAAACGCAACAACTTTATTGGGAATATACAAAAATTATATTATTGGAGAACATACGACGGTCAGGAAATAGATCTGATAGAAGAAAAAGAAGGGAATCTGTATGGATATGAAATCAAATGGAATAAAGCACGAAAAAATGCTCCAAAAGCCTGGGGAGTATACAAAAATGCGTCATGGCGTGTGATAACGAAGGATACGTTTATACCCCTTCAACAATCTCGCCCAATAGTTTGAGAACGACCGTTTTTTTATAGCGCCGGTCGCCGCGGGAGTTGATGCGAATGGCGGGAAGCTTCCCTTTTTTTCCCCATCTTTTGACCGTGAGTGAACTGACGCGGAGAAGTCCGGCAACCTCACGAATCGTCAACAGATCGGGGAGGTCCGAAAGTGATACCTTTGCATAGGGTTTGTTTTTAAGAGACATAGTATGCCCCATTATAATGGGGCCACTTTGAAATGTCAAATTTCAATTACAAAATTCAAAACGTTTTAATTTTTGTAATTTGTAATTTGTTATTGATTTGTCATTTGACATTTGTGATTTGTAATTTATTTTTCTTTCTGTTATATTTTTTGTATCCATGAAACGATCTGAATCGGGAGAGATAGCAACGTTATTGGCAATTGGCGCCATGATTGTGGTTGCCGTGTCCGCGATTACGTCCTCTTTTTTTGTAAATCAGAAACAGTCTACAAGTACCCGAGCCGCTGCCTCCGTTTATACAGGATGTGAATTTAGCAAATCAGACTGTAGCGATAACCCTTCAGTTGCGGCTTTGTGTGTATCGCCAGTGTCTTCGTATTGTATCGCATGTCCTGGTCATGCTGATGAGGGATATAAATGCAAGTTAAAACCAATTGGAGCAACTGTCCCTTCACTTACCCCAAAACCGACTGCAACAGCAAATCTACCTACAGGTGGTGTGGGGAGTAATGGAAAATATAAAACATCTGATCCGGGATATGATCCATCAGGTTGCAATGCAAAGCCATCATATGTTTTTAATTGTTGTACCAAAGAAGGAATATTCACCGGATGTTATGCGTCTCCATGCAATGGGTCAAAAGTTAACCCAAATTTAGATACAAATCAGTATCAATCATGTTTAGGCCTACAACCTCCAACCGCAGCTCCAACATCGGGTATTAATGGCAAACCGATGGTGAATGGTGAGATTAACGGATGCTGCTTTTTGTTCGACAAAAATTCAGAGTGTGGCGGGGGTCCTATGTTGGCTTATTGGGGTGATGGAATGAGATGTATCGCATCAAGTGGTTTGGGATCTGTTAGCTATCAGGGTCCATGTAATGCATATGTCTTTGAGGGTAGGATGCCTGGTATAGGCCTAACAATAGGGCAAAAAGTATGTCTAAGTTCCGGAAGCGGACCAACGACTACTCCTGCGATTCCTCCAACAGCAATCCCCGCAACGCCAGTTCCGGGAGGGGCAAATCCAACAGCTGTTCCAACTCTACCACCTGCAAATACAATGCTAAAAACATTTAGCGATGGTGCATATGTTTGT
>PFLF01000073.1:0-93 GCA_002784505.1 Candidatus Roizmanbacteria bacterium CG_4_10_14_0_8_um_filter_39_9 | reverse complement strand
GGGGGTGGGGGAAAATATTGGTGTTGTGATCCGGCGACATTTGTTCCAATAGGGGGAGTAACCCCAAGTGTGACGCCGCCTATCGCGGGCACC
>PFLF01000038.1:2203-7635 GCA_002784505.1 Candidatus Roizmanbacteria bacterium CG_4_10_14_0_8_um_filter_39_9 | reverse complement strand
TTTCGATGACCTTTTTTAAGGGCGCCATACTCTTATACGTTATGTATTTTCTTCTCCGAAAAACCAGACTGATATAGTTTTTATTTGGAAGTTTCAGATCCCCTCACACAACTGCATCATGTATTCAAAATGCATGGGATCAATGTAGGAATCGATAAGGGGATAGTGGCCGCCCCAACGGAAGCCATACAATTCGAACGTATCTGATATTTCTTTTGGCGTGTCAAAGGTGGTGCGCCCGTTGCAGTTTTCGTCATAGTTGATATCAACCGCGATGCCAAAAGCATGAGGTGAAAGTTTGCATAAGGGTGAACAAATATCTTTTGAAGAACTTGCATTTACATTGCAACGGAAGACATATGCCCCCACATTTTTTTTACACATACTTCAAGTGTGGCGGATTTTAGTTAAATTTTTCTTGGAGAAAGTAGTAGAGACTTTTAATTCCAACGCCCGTCAGAACGGAGATGAATTGAGGACTAAAGGCACTGTATTGTTCGGCCACCTCTCTTAGTATATCTTTGTCAACCCGATCAATTTTATTGAACACATATATTTTAGGTCGATTAACAAGTTTCAAGTCTCTCAGGATGCTTTCAACCACTTCAATTTTATATTCCATCTTAGGGTCCGCAATATCTATTACATGTAAAAGTATATCGGCATGAACCGACTCCATAAGTGTTGATTTGAATGCATCAATTAAGCCGGGGGGAAGGTTTTGAATAAAGCCGATTGTATCTGATATGAGGACCTCTTTTGCAATATCCTTAAAATAAAGTTTCCCCACAACACTGTCGAGAGTTGCAAACAAAACATTTTTCGCCAACTTTTCTTTTCCGGTCAGTAAATTAAAAAGAGAAGTCTTTCCTACATTTGTATATCCTACAATTGAAACAGTGGGGAGCCCCAAAGCATGTCTCCTTTCAACCTGTTTCAATCTGTTAGTTTCCATTTCGCGAAGCTTTTCCTGCTTGCGCCTCATCTCATCCCGCCAGTGGCGCTTCATAAGTTCCACATTCGTTTCACCTAAGCCTTTTGTTCCGACTCCTCCCCCCTGTTGGGAAAAACTTTCTCCCAGTCCGTAGATGCGGGGTCCCATGTGGCGCATACTGGCAAGTTCAATTTGAAGCTTAGCTTCAGAGGTTGCCGCATGGTTTGCAAAAATATGAAGGATAAGATCGACCCGGTCCCAGATTTGGATACGGGCATTCTGATCCCAACACAGTTTTAATATGTGATACAGTTGCGACGCCTTGACAATACCGTTTATCACAACTACATCGATGTTTTTCTTTTGTACGATTTCGGCCACCTCAAGTGCTTTCCCGGAACCTATATAGGTTGCCCTATCCGGGTGTGCTCGTCTTTGAATAATATCTACAACCGTGGCCCCTTGATAGGTCTCGACTAAACTTTTTAACTCGCTCAAATCCTCCTCCGCCTGTTCCAATGAAAATGCAGGAGGGACGATACTGATAAGTAAAAACCGTTGTCTTTGTGATTGTTTCATGAGCTTTGATTATACACCCCAAGCAATGTTGAGGATATGATATCATAACAATATGAAGCTACAATATCGGGAAACGATAAGAGAAGCATGCGAATGTTTTCAGAGAAATATCAAACTTGTACTTATTGCAGTCGGAGTAGAATATATTGCCTCATTTGCATTTAAGGCACTTCAAACATATGGGGAAAATGCGACAAAAATCCCCAACACTGTCACATTGCCATTTGCTCAACCCTATTTTATATTAAGTTTAATAGTGAGTATCGTGAGTATCGTCGGAGTAATCGCTGTTGCCCTTGTTCAGCCGCTTCTTATTATTTCAGTTGTAAATAGCGAACATAACACATCAGCATCTTTTTCTACCATGGTTTCCTATATACTGCGCTCAGCAGGTCGTATCGTCGGGACAACCATCCTGGTAGGACTTGTTGTTGTTGGTGGATATTTATTGCTGATAGTCCCCGGAATTATTTTTTCACTCATGTACTCGCAGGCATATTATTTAAGCCTTATTGACGGACTTGGGCCGATGGAATCGCTTAAACAAAGCAAAATTTTGACCAAATTCAACAAGAAAAAAATATTTAATATCTATTTTCTTGTGGGAGTATTAAGCCTCGTAATTTATATGCCGTTGGCATTTTTAAAGATTCCATCGTATATTACCAATCTTTTTGAGTATGCGTGGGGCGGATACATGATGATTCTCAACTATACAATTTTCAAGAAACTAAAGAGCTTCCAACAGGCTTAGACTCCATCAACTTCTGTATAGTCATTTTCATTTTTATTGAATTGCTACAATTATTTAAATAATTGTAGCAATTTGAGATCATATTCCTTCCCGTTCAAGTCTTTCGATTTTTCGTTTTAAGCCCCATGCATTTTTCCAATTGACCCCGTATTGTCCGGGGGAGTGGAGTGCGCTAAACACTTTTACAAAAAATAGGTCAATATCATTGCTTTTTGCCAGTACTCGGAGTAGTCCAATAAGTTCATCATTCGTTTGCAGGATAATGGAGAATTTGGCAACAGTTGACGGAGAAACCTTTAACACCTTTGCAATAGTTCGATGATCGATATTTTTGGTAAGTAGGTACATGATGGTAACTCGTTTCGCGATCATTATTTTTTCTACCGATGAAAAAATAGAAGAAAAAGTACGTAAAAACTGTACCTTACCCTGACGTGCCCCAATTATGTCAAACATAATCCCGAATAACTTCTCAAGCATATCATCCTGCAGCAATTTTTTTGAAATTTGGACCATGCTCCAATTATTTAAATAATTGGAGCAAAAAACCATCGCTTCTACGCCACAATTACAGTAATTTAGCCATTTCTAGCAGTTATAAACATTTCAATATACTGTTGGAGTTTAAGATCAAAAAAAACAACTGATACTTAGATTTTCCGCGCTATGATTATTTAAACAATCATAGCAGACACCTTCGAGGTGTAACACAACTACGCTATTTTCAAAAAAATTTCAATAAACTGGAGAAGCTTTAAGGAGTGTAGGTCAATGAATCATGCCTTTATGAGTAGCGAGGCAACAAATGCGAGAATGCCCGCGGCAATTTTTTGTTTCAAATTATCTTTCTCTTTCAAAAATATAACTCCAAATATCACAGATAAAATTACTTGCGAGGTAAGAAGAAGAACGACGATTCCCCTGTTTGGGGCTTTTTGATAAGCAAAATATGAGAACACAAAACACATAATGCTTGTTCCTGAAGCAAAAAACAAAGTAGTTAATGTATGGCCGATTTGTTTGATGAGTTTCAAAAAATCTTTTATTATAGTTTTGTAATAAACTAACCCAACAATAGTCGATGATCCGAAATACGTTATAAGAAGGTAAGCTCCCGTACTCAATTGTTTTGAGATCATGGCACTTGTTATCTGGAATATGGCAAAAAGCAATGCGGCACCAATAACATAAATAATCCCAACATTTACTCTTATATTGTTTTTATGCCGATAAACAATCATAATGGCGATACCCATGAGCAAAGTACCAAATAGTTGTATCGTTGAAAATTTACTTTGCAAAAATATTATCGACAGAATGAAGCTCCAGATAAGAATTGAAGAGAATGCAATCTGAGACGTGCCTGCATCAAGTGTATTCATTCCTTTGAAGTAGAGTATATTCCCAAACGCCTGGGAAATGACCATAACAAATACAACAGGCCAAATGCTGAAGGAGTTTGTCATTGCCGAGTCCCCAATATACAGAGCAAAGGGGATGGAAAGTATGCCCGCACAAGTAGTCATGAGAACAGCCTGGGTCATGGGAGAGACCCTTATTTTATTACTGAGAATTTTTGTAGCAATGCTGTATGTTGACCTTGAAACAATCGAAATTAAGGTTAATAGTAACCAATGCATATTTTTTTATTATCTTAATTGTCTTAACCATTACTGTACCACACAAGCTCCTTAGCAAGTAATTCTTTCGAATATTTCAAAAAATCTCTGAGAAATTGCGTATCGTCATAAACAGAACGCTTTGTTCGGAGGGTAAGCTTTGAGATGATATATCGTAGCCGATAGAGATGGAATTTAGCTTTAAAATCAGTGGGCAATTTAGTTATTGTTTCATACCCGCGAATAAGATTTTCTAAGCGAATATCATCAAAAAAGACAGAATAAGTTGAAAAGTCACAGACTGGGTCTCCCGAGAAGCTTTCATCCCAATCAATAAATCCGGTAATTATTTTTCCGTCAGTCAACTCGTTCCAATCTGCTAAATCGTTATGTACTAGACGGGGAGAGTCACAAACGATTAACAGATCATGGTCCTTAAAAACTTTTTCAATAGTCGTTCGTTCATTCTGATTTATTGTGTTCATTTTTTCTAAGTACATCAGATTATCCTGAAGCGATGAATAGATGTGGTCTTTCCATGTTCCATGAATACCTCTGAGTTTGCCATTTTTAGCGAGCTCATTATCAAAAAATCCATATCCATTTGTTTTTATCGAATGGGTAAGTGCGAGTAACCTTCCCGTATCTTCAATTAATATTTTGTCAACTTCAGGGGGGAAGGGTCCCGCATGCTTCATATTACGACCTGCTAGACAAGAAGTGATCATAAAATCAAAGGAAACATGTTTTTTTGTATCGTCAATTGCTAACGTCTCATATGTTGGCACATTGGCTTCTCGTGCCGCATCGGCAATGGCTTTTTCAGCCCAAAAATAGCCATTTCTAAGAGCATTTGGATGCATTCGCATAATAACATTAACTCCGTCATCCATCGTTGCTTTTACCACACTATTTATGCTGCCAGACTTTATGGGGGAAATAATATTTTTAACTTTTTTGTGAAGTGCTAATTCAAGCGCAGTAACGGCACTGTCCCGGTCAAAAAAGGTGTGTCTCGTCTGAAAAATATGTTTGATCTGGATTTCAGATATCTTCCGATCTGTTTGCCAGTAAAACGAATGGACACGGCTTGAGATATCAAGTATTGATGAATCGACGCCCGTTATTTTTAGCTCACCTTCAAGCTGTTTCGGATTTTTATACTTCACGGTGAACATACCAGCTTTTTTTGCTCCGGCAATTGGCGTGTCACCATCATCAATGAAGACAATCTCATCCGGGTTGACCCCCGTTTTCTCTATCGCAATTTGATATATTTCCGGATAGGGTTTTCTAAAGTGAACCTCAGCGGAGTTTACAATCGAATCGAAATATGCATCAAGGTGAAATGCAGATTTGTAATGATCAACCCATTCCTTGCCATTATTGGTACAGCCAACGATAGTGTAGCGATTGCGCAGACGCATGAGAAGATCAATAATTCCGGGTTTAACTTTCCACCCAGTGACAACTTTCCCAAGATCAATAACAAATGCTTTTATCATGATTTACCAAGGTAGAACTGATAATGGAGCATATATTAAGA
>PFLF01000038.1:0-2165 GCA_002784505.1 Candidatus Roizmanbacteria bacterium CG_4_10_14_0_8_um_filter_39_9 | reverse complement strand
GATCATTTAAACCGCGGAAGTCCTTGATTGACATACTGTATTTTGACCTGATGGTTTCAGTGAGAGTGTTATATGAGAGTTCAAGTTCTTCAGTTAGGTTCTTCGTCAGACTGATTGAGTCTGTCTGAAGGTTGATGGAAAGATATTCTTTTTTTGTTGAACCAACAAGCGCAAATTGGATTTGGGGCTTTGTTAAAGTCCAGGCTATCATTAGCTGGGCAACTGTCATTCCTTTTTTTTTCGCAAGAGGCTTGATAACATTTTTTACCCATGAACGGATTTCTTGAAGAGGATTACCCTGAAAGAAACTGGTTGTTCCACGCACGTCTTTTGAGCCAAAATTTTCCTCTTCAATGATTGATCCGGTAAGCTGACCGATCTCTAAAATTTCGTAGGGGATAAGCTGTATTTTGTGCTCATTTAGATATTCTTGGAATTCATCCGAAATACTTCTGTTGATAAAACTAAAGCGGTTTTGAATAAATTGGATTTTCGCATATTTTTGATATTTCTTTAACTCTTCAAGAGTAACGTTTGATACTCCGATTTCTTTAATTTTTCCTATTTTTTGCAGGTCAAGCATGGCTTGTATCGTTTCTTCAAAAGGAGTATTTTTATCAGGCGAATGCACAAGATATAGATCGATATAGTCAAGTTTTAGCCTGCTCAGCGAACTATTGCATTGGTCAATAATGTCTTTATAAGTTGCTCTTGACTCCCATGAATTTGTTAACGGATGTATTTCTTTTCCACATTTTGAAATAAGATAAAAATCATCACGATTTTTGTTTGTCAGCACTGATCCAAGAAGAGTCTCGATCTTTCCGCAACCATACATTGGGGCGGTATCAATATAGTATCCACCTAACTCAAAGAAATGCCCAACAAGATGTTTTGAATCGCTTGGGGCAATTGGATTATATACACCCGAAAGGGGGAATGTTCCTAGCGCTACGCGGTTACGTGTTTTTTTCATAGATATTTCTCACTCCGTTCCCAAACAAAGTCAAACATGGAATTCATGAAAAGCGCTACGTATTTATCCTTTATTGTTATATCAATATAGTTTTCCTTTTCATCAAAACTAATGATATTGACCACATCTCCCGATAATCTGAGGCCGTGCAGTGTTTTCATTTCCTTCGGCATGAGGCGTATTTCTTTCAAAAGAGCTTTGTTTGTTTTCATGATAGGAGCAAATGCGGTACTTCCCGCAAAGTCAACGATCTGGCGGATTGACACTCCGGCTTTAATTCTTCGCTTTGCAAATTCATTTACCCATGCCGCATGATCCCTATCTTTGAAATAGGGGAATGAGAGGCGGTACTGCTCTTTGATCACTTTATTTGAGGCGATAGCCGCTTCAAGATTGCGCTCCATTCCGTCTCGTATGGCTTGGATACCTGTCTCAACTTTGATAAACGTACTCCGGGAGTCTTTTGCATCCTTCACCCATTTTGCAATAAATCCGTCGAGTTGTTCTTCCCGGGCTTTCACATCGTTGCGTTTTGCTATCATGAGTTCCTTCAATATCTCAGGTGATGCTGAGGAATGGGTTGTGCCACGTCTGCGGGGGATAGTGATAAGGAGTCCCTTTGCCACCAGCGATTCAACGGCCCGGTAGCACGATGACTTATCCATTGAGAGGATACGAGAAACTTCGGCGGCGGTTTTTTCTTTATGTTTTAAAAAAGTCAGATATATTTTCGATTCATTATGTGTCAGACCAACTTGTTCGAGTATTGTATTCATAGTTGTAATAGGTGCAACCAATTAATTATATAATATTAAACCTATTTTGTCAATAGTATGAGACACTAGTAGTAGTAAATACTACTAACTACCCGATGCTACAGTGTAACAATACGGTGTAGCAGGACCTTGTAATTATTTTTCCTGTATACTTTAGTGTATGAAATATGATATTTCAGCCCATACTGACAATGTATTACATCATCTCTATATCAACCCTCTTGAGAAGTGTAACCTGAAGTGCAAAATCTGTTATACAGAAAAAACAGCACCCTTTTTGAAGGTCAAGGAAATACTCGATTTTGTGAGGCGATATAACGAAACTGTTGAGGTCAAAGTCATAACCTTCTGTGGGGGAGAGGTATTTGCCCTTTCTTATTTTCCTCACCTGGTAAATGCATTAACCAAACAAG
>PFLF01000096.1 GCA_002784505.1 Candidatus Roizmanbacteria bacterium CG_4_10_14_0_8_um_filter_39_9 | reverse complement strand
ATTGCGAGAAGCGCCGCTACTGCAGTCTTTTGCATGGTTTCTTTTCCGATAACGGGTCCAACCGTCTCAAACCGAAGGAGTTTCGGGGTCAAACTAAATTTAGTGCCAATTTCCTTCCGAATCTGAGCCTCCTGCTTTTCATCGATTGGTTTCAATCGCATATGAAGGACACTCCCTTCATATGATATTTCAATCATTTCAGCTTTTTGCCCTTTTACAATTTTCTTTATTTCCGCCAAGTCGGGTTTTTTATTAAGTTGATAAGAAAGATCCGAACCACCCACAAACTCAATAGAATAGGTAAATCCGTATCGGATAACGGAAAATAAGCCGCACCCAATAACAACAGCAGAAATCAATATATACACCCAGGTAAACTTTAAAAAATTAATCATATTTTTTTCTTTTGAATTCTCAATCGATCTGTATAAAATGCGTCGATCAATCTTCTTGTGATGACGACTCCGGTAAATAAACTTGTTCCTACTCCGATTGTCAAGGTCAAGGCAAAACCTCGTACCATTCCAAACTGGGGCAGAAACTCCCAGTTAAGCGGGTTGAACAAGATAAAGGCAACAGTAAGTGTAGTAATATTAGCGTCTTTGATCGCGTCAATTGCCCGACCAAATCCTAGTCGAACTGCGATTTCAAAAGACTTACCCTTCCGTTGCTCCTCCTTAATGCGCTCAAAAATAAGAATATTTGAGTCAACTGCCATGCCGATCGAAAGAATAAATCCTGCCAAGCCGGGAAGAGTCAAAACAACCGGTATTGCTCTAAATAACGCAAATGATAAAAGCCCATAAATAATAAGACCCATTGATGCGATCACTCCCAATCTGCGGTAATACACAATCATGAACAGTAACACCATGGCAAGCCCAAAAAATCCGGCAATAACGCTTTTTTTTACCTCAGACGCTCCAAGTGATGGTCCGATATTCCGTTGCTCCACCAATTTTATAGGAAGCCTCAGGGCTCCTGAGTTAATTGAAACGGAAAGCTGTTTTGCCTGTTCTATAGTGAAGTTACCGGTAATAACCGCATTTCCTTCCGTAATTTTTTGCTGGACGGTTGGCGCGGAAAGAGGGAAATAATCAAGAAATATTCCAACCGGTTTGCCGATATTTCTTCCCGTCACTTCTCCAAAAAGTACCGACCCTTCTTTGCTAAACTGAAGCGAAACCTGAGGCTGTCCCGTTTGCGGATCAAAGACTACCGATGCCTTTTTAATATGGTCTCCGCTTAAACCGGTAAATTTATTTAACCGTTCAAGAAGTGATGCGGTCGTTGCAACTGCAGGATCAAGCGGACCTTCTTCCAAAAACCGAAGTTGTGCGGTTTGGCCGATAAGAGATACTGCCTGAGTTACATCTTCAATTCCCGGCAAGTCGACCGTTATGCGGTACACATTGCCTTGTTTGAGTGTTTGGACAACCGGTTCTGATACCCCAAAAAGATTGACTCTTTTTTCAATAACATCGCGCACTGCAAGAAGCGAATCTTGAACATCCGCAGCTTTGACTTTCGTGGTATCTGCTTCAAAAACGAGATGGCTTCCCCCTTTCAGGTCTAGTCCCAGTTTTGTTTTAAATTCTTTTTTGATAGGAAAACCAAAAAAAGAAGTATTGATAGAAAGCGGATTTATGACGAAATTAATTTTTGACTTTTGTACTTTAAACGAGACCGGTACATTTTCCGGCAAACAAATCCAAACCAATAGAAACAATAGGATGAAAACGGAAACGGAGCGCCCTTTCATTTGACCAATTCCTCCTCTTGACCAACGAGCATAACTTTTGGCTGTTTTAAGAAGCGCCATATAAATGGATCGTTATTTTTTTTACGAAACGTTAGTTCTTCCTCTGTCATGACGGTATAGTTTATTTCACGCCCAAATATTTTTTCGGCTTCATTAATCACACTTGTTACTTCCGGAACAACAATGGTTCCGACAAACAGAATGCAGATTTCATCTTTTTTAATCTCTATCCTCTTAGCAAACTTTGTTGAAAGTGCGATGAATTTAAGTTTTCCAAGCTTTGATCCGGCGTCACGAATCCCGAGTGAAAGATAGTTGGTTTTTGCAAAGAGTCGTATAAAATCATCAAAATAAAAATAAGATCTATTGAGAGAATAAAAAACTTTATTAAGTCTTTTTTCTCTTATTAATACTTTTGCTTTTTCCAGTATGTCCAATTCTCGCTTTACCGCATTCACCTCTTCAGAAACGGTCCGAACGATACTGCGAAGATAATAATGTTCATCATATTCATGGAAAAAAAGCTCCAGTATTTTTCTTCTCGTTTTAGAGGGAATGATGTGCTCTAACATAAAAATAATTTAATATGTTACCTTATTGCCTATGGGAAGTATTTCTACAAATACCTTCCCGCGGACAATGGAAATTTCTTTATCGCTCTCATCATACCACTTCATTCTCGTTTCTTCATCTTTTTTTGTCCAAGTGGCTTTTATTGCCGTGCCGTTTTGGAACACTAACGCATCACCGCTTCCCGAAAGCTTGTATAGAATGTGTCCCCCATCATATTCGTCGTTTGCTGGAGATTCTTTAGCAAACACAATGACCACATTTTTTGCCTGTAACTGTTTTCCCGTGTTTTTATCAAGATGTGCTTTGCCGCCCGTCTCACGCAGATAAAAATTTGTCTTACTGTCATACTTCCAGGTTACGGTAAAATCGCTTGCAAACGCATCCCAAAATGGAAACGACACCTTGCTAACCGTTCCACGGTCTGCCGGTTTAGCATCGTCTTGAAAGTTCCACGAAGTAAATGTTTTATCCCAACTGATTCCTTCTTCATCAACTTGAGTCAACTTTCTTTTTGCTTTTGCATAGTCCCATAATTTTGTTGTTGAAGAATAAACCGTATGCTCTGTTGCAACGTTTGGTAGCCGTTCATAGTCGCGCCAGTAATAAGGAAAGGGGACCGAGAACTGATTCATATCATTATATGCCCCCCATCCGATCCGATTAATAATCCCAAGGGCATCAGCCTTCGCGCCATTTGCGCAACCTGAACCGGTTTCTGCGTCACAGTTGGCTCCCCCTACATGTGCATACAGAGGATAGTCGCCATATTCACGAAGCATAGTCATAAAGTGAACTCGCGCAGACCGAACAGGACCAACAAAAGGAGCATCCTGACAATAAAAAATAGCCATAAATCGGGTAATACCGCCTTCCGCGACTGCTTCATAGACTATATCGGCTGAGGAAATTCCCGACTGGGGTCGTGCTTCAACATGATTTTCTATCATGATCCCAAGCGGTCGTCGAACAACCCATTTGTTTTTTTGTTTTTCGGTCATCATCTGACCATTGAGAGGACATTCTTGTGTTTTTGGTTCAAGTGACTCGGGGTCAATCGTCGGAGAGATAGTCGTTGCTGTTTCTTTTTTTCCACCAAGCATCAAGGAAAGTCTGTTTGAAAAAATAACATATGAAACGCCAACTGATAGAAAAAAAACAACAACACCAACAATAATTGCAATTTTTTTACTGACCATAAACAAAAAAACAATTTTTAATTAATATTCTTACGTCGCTTTAGCTATCGCTTTACTTTCTTCACTGGAAAGTTCATACTTCTCACCTTTCCCGTCCTTAACCATCTTTATGTAAGTCCTAATACTGTCATGAACATAAATAAAATTTAAAACAAAACCACTATTCATATCATTAAGTAGGGCAACGACAAAACTATGCTCACCTTCTGTCTTTCCAAATGCATCAAAACGCTGTACCCCAACCTTATGGAACCCCCGTTTAAATGAGGAATCAAGTGCCGACAATTCCTGTCTCATGATTTCTTGGTGTTTCTGAATATCCTCGTTCTGTTTTAACAGTATATCAAGTATTTCATCTATTGTCCGCTGTTTTGTACGGGTAATTAGTCGCAAGTAATGATATTTCATCGTTATCACCATGTACGAAAGCATCATAAGCCACCCGAAAAAAAATGCCAAAACAATATTTGTCATCATGTAAGTTTATTTTATCCTCTTTACAAATACGTGTCAATATGATTAAAATATCTGCATGCCAAAAAAATCAAAGAAACAAAAAATAATGGCGTCGCTTCGCCATAAAGAACAGCTCTCTTCTACTTTCGCGACGTCATACAGCCTAGCACAGACTTCACCATTTATCGCTTCTGTATCAACTAAACCTATATTTATACCACAGGGTTCGCAGGCCTCCGGATTAGTCTCCCCATTGGTTGCGGAGAATGCATCTTATTTCAAAGCTGATATGAAAAAAAGTTTTGTGCTCATCTTAAGTATAATTACGCTTGAAATTATTTTTTATTTTGCTAGTATGAGTACAAGCCTGAGAAGCTTTGTGAACTTTTAGATACTATTTTTAAGTACGTTTATCAATTGATTTACGGTTTCTAAAGGAGGTGAAAACTCGTATGACTTCAATGTATTGTGTAAAATGTAGAGCTAAAAAAGAAGTGTCAAATGCAGAAAAAGTAACTATGAAAAATGGCAAACCAGCAATGAAAGCTAAATGCCCAGACTGCGGAACAGGAATGTACAAGATTGGTGCAAAGTAACATTCGTTCAGGAACAGAAAAAAGTCCCCTCCGAGTCGGAGGGGGTTTTTGTTACTCATATAATCAGAAAAGGGCTCTTACTTCAGAGCTTGAATATCCCGGAACATAATCAACCTCAACGACAAATCCATTAATGGTTTTTGCCTGATTCTGCTTGAGAATGAGTTTTGGATCTCCCTGAGTAACTGCAATAATTGTCGGATGAATCTTGCGAATTATTTCTTCGTAGTCGTGGTTGTCGATCATGTGAGGAAGGGTAATAACCAAGTCAACACATCGAAGTTCAGATAAGATAAGGGCGCGTTCTTCAATACGGTGAACCGGTTCTCTTTTTTTGACTTTTCTGATAAAGTCGTCTGACTCAAGCAGCACGACAAGGACGTCCCCCAATTGTTTAGCTCGACTCAGGAATGTGAGATGTCCAATATGGAATACGTCAAAGCACCCTCCCACCAGGATAATTTTTTTTCCTGTCAAACGTTGTGGTAAACTTTGAATATCTTTATACGCAATAATTCGCGTGTCTTCCATAGTCTTGTAGAATATACTGAATTAATACAGTATATCACTGGAATCCATGAATACTACTCAAAAACAAAAAGTCCTTATTGTTGATCAAAAGCAAACCCGCTATGCTCGGGTGTTTAAGGCTTATTTACGTAAATTTGACACGGATGTGTATCTCTCCCCCCGCATACCCGGACATCTTTCAAGGTTTGATATCTGTATTCTGATCAATGAATTACCGAGCAATTTTTTGAAAAATGAAACATGGAAAAAAATAATATTTATTCAAATCAATGCCTATAAAAAAGCCGCATATGCAGCAAAATATATACGCGAACATGCATACAATCAATTAAAAGTTGTCTCGGTTTCAGAGCACGATGCATTGAAGACCGTTATATTTGAACAGATTATGTGGTTTTGTCTTTCAAAGTCACTTGAGGTTTTTTTGAACATTCCCCCTTCAGTAATGCCGAAAGGCCCTGTAAACCCTCCTCCTCCTCGGCTTCCACATGCTCCCTTCTGGTTTCACACACTTCAGTTTCTCGAAAAAAATGTAGGAAGAAAACAACTTGCTCTTCTTTTTATATTGATTGTCTTCTTGTATCACATAGCATTTATTTTCCCTTTTGCGGTCGGATCATTCTACACATATAAAGGGATTCAGATGCTGAGGAGTCGCAATGTTCCAGCGGCAGATAAACAAATCAATAAAAGCATGCCCTACCTGATGACCTCAAAAAAACTCTACTCATTAGTACGCCCCGTATTTTTATTTTTTTCAATTGCACATACTCCTGACAATCTCTTTTCAGTCAGTGACAAAGTGAGCGCAACGGTCAAACTTAGTTATACCGCTCACTTAGAGAGCACAGAGCTTATGCGCTTATTTTTTAAAACAGACAAGTCCGAAAAGGAAAAAAGAGACACTGTTTCCCTTGTTAATTCAGTGAGGGATGAAGTTACACAAATTGCGGACAATCTGACGTTTATATCACAAAAAATACCGTCCGGTGTACCAGCGGTAAAGCCATACAAGGAAACCTTGGTCCAGTCGATATATATCTTGACAAAAGTGAAGCGCCTCCTTCCTCACGCGCTTGGCATCATTAATCAAAAGGAGGAGAAAAAATACCTTCTTATTTTCGCCAATAATATGGAGCTACGGCCCGGTGGTGGGTTCATCGGCTCCTATGGCATATTGACGATTAAAGATCTGACCTTTGGAGGAGTCCAAATATTTGACGTATATGATGCAGACGGTCAGTTAACAGCACATGTTCCCCCGCCGGATGCAATCAAAAAGTACCTTAGTCAACCCCATTGGTTTTTAAGGGACTCCGCGTTTTCTCCAGATTTTTATGAAAACTATAACCGGGCACTTTTTTTTCTTGAAAAAGAAAAAAATCTGACTAATTTCTCAGGTGGTATTTTAGTAACCACAACTGCCATAAAAAATGTACTTCAAGCATTTGGCGATATTTATTTACCTGATTTTAACGAAAAAATTACCAAGGATAATTTTTATATTAAAACTCAATCGTATGCGGAGAATAATTTTTTTCCCGGCTCGACACAAAAGAAGAGTTTTCTTTCAGCACTTACCCGACAGATTTTAGTGCAACTTGATTCCGTCTCTCTCCCTGATTTGTTAGGAGACATATACAAATCATTGGAAGAAAAACAGATCGCCTTTTATTTAAATGACGAGCCCATTCAGAAAGTAATTGATTCGCTCTATTGGGCCGGTCGTATAATTGAACCTCAGTGCCCAACGGCAACTGATAACTGCTATACCGATTACCTTTTCCCCTTTGATGCAAATCTTGGAGTAAATAAGGCAAATTTTTTTATGAATAGAATTATGGCAGTTAAGGTATATATAGATATCAATGGGATTGTCCATAGTTATTTAAGTATTAAATTCAAAAACGACTCTATCCGGGATATTTTCCCCGGTGGAGTGTATCGTAATTACTTTCAAGTTCTGATTCCCCGTGATAGTGTGGTAAATTCAATAACGGTGGACAACGAGACACTTCATGAATATGATCAAGAAACCGGTCAATTTAAAAAAATAGGGTTTTTTATTGAAGTTCCAATTCAATCAACCAAGGAAATCACAGTAGAATATCAATCCGTCTTGGGTTATAAAAAAGGAGCTTCGTTCTATCAGCTTCTTTTTCAAAAACAGACAGGTTCAATTAATAATGATCTTTCCCTTTCTATTACTCTTCCGAATAACCTTTTCCTTATTAATCAAAATTTTTCTCCTCTTGTTAAAAATAATCAAATCATCTATAATACTGAGTTATCAGCTGACAAAATATTTTTTATTGAATTGCTGAAAGAATAATTATGAAAAAAACTACCCCCAAGACTGGTTCACTTACCCTCAATGTTACCCATCGCACGGTTGTGGGAAAACAAGTAAGAAAACTGCGGAAATTAGGCACGCTTCCAGCTAACATTTACGGGGCAGATTTTAAATCAACCTCTATTTCTGTTCCTTATGCCGAC
>PFLF01000033.1 GCA_002784505.1 Candidatus Roizmanbacteria bacterium CG_4_10_14_0_8_um_filter_39_9 | reverse complement strand
TCATACCCTAATTATCCATGAAAATACAGTTAGTGTCCCCGAATTTAAGATTTAGGCACGGAGTTTAAGGGGTGATAGAAGTCAGGAGGAGTTTTACAAAATCTTTCTTAAGTCTGCGCTTAACTTGTATCAAAATAGAGATCGATTTATTCGAGATATTATATAAGGATCTCTTCTTACAAACCGTTAATGATTTTTGTTACCTCACTAAATATTGAGTTCCTATTCACAATCCGCCAATCGCTTCTTTTGGCACGTTCTATTAAGGACGCATCTGCTGGCTCAAATAATAGACCGTAGGTGACAGAATCAAGCAATGACACATCGCCCATTGAATCACCAAATCCGAGAGAAATTGGTTTTAACTTTGGGTCAAGGATGTCTTTTATCGTAGTTGATTTTTTCCTATCGTTCAGAATGTTGAAGACTTTACCTGAATAAACATTGTCAATTATTTCTACTTCTGATGAAAAGCTTTTAACTCCTATGAAGTTTGATATGTGTGTAACTATTGGCTCAATAGATGCTGAAATAATATAAGCCTCAACTTTTTTTTCTTTAAGAAAACGAAATAACTCAAGAACATAAGGAAACAACTTGCTCGGTTGAAAAAAGGCCTCTTGCCACTTCGATACTATTTCTATTGTCCTCCCTTTTAATACCTCTGCGCAAAGCATAACTGTTTTTTCAGTTGCCTCATTGTATGAAATCTTTTTACTGTTAAAATCTGCTGATAATTTTTGCGCCAAATTTAATATTTCGTTAGAAGCTAATTTGTTTGGAAGAATATACTGATAAAAAAAGTCGACCACCGAATACCCATCGTACAGAGTTTTATCTAAATCAAAAAAGGCAACTGTTTTCATTTCTATAGAGAATTAAATTGCTTCATCTACAATTGGAATTGTGTCCTACTGATTGAAATCTCATCTGGTGAAAGACCCGCCGTCTCGCAAAGGTATACCACTATCTCTGCCACTTTTTTCGGTTCCATATATTGATTTATATCTGGTTTGATCTTTGCGTTTGTGTACATAGGGGTTTTTACGCCTCCGGGATGAATACTTATTACCCGTATCCCGTGTTTTCTTGCTTCTAGTCTTAAGCTTTGGGAAAATCCATTCAGGCCAAATTTCATTGCTGAATACATCGTATGATTTGGATATCCTTGTTTTCCGGCCGCGGAGTTAATAAACACAATCGTGCCTGATTTATTGTTTTTCATTAACCCGTACAGATCGTGAGTAAGCAGCATCGGAGTCTTTAAGCTTATCTCAAAAAGTTTTATAAGCTCTTCTTCCGTATTGTCTTCGAAGGGCTGGACGAATGTTATGCCAGCATTATTAATGATAATATCAACGCTTTTGTACTTATTGACTACTAAATCCTTTATCTTTTCCCGTATTTCTTTTTTTGTAATGTCGCCTAATATTACTTCAACATCCGTTTTATTTTTTACGTACTCGAATCCTTCCCCATTTCGCCCGGACAATATTAGAATGTAATCTTTTTCAAGGAATAACTTTGCAATCTCCCGCCCAATACCGCTTGACGCACCAGTTATAACAACTACTTTTTTCATGTCGATTTGTTTATTAGTAACTATTAACCTGACCAGGAAGTTGGCTTACGGTCCCAACGATGTTTGCGTAAGTTTTGAATCATTTGGTCAGATAGTTTACCTTTTTCCATAGCAATGATGTTTTTTTTAATATTCTCCGTCTTCCTCATGCCGGGAATGGTGGTACTTACAGCTGGCTGAGAAAGAATAAACTGAAGCGCTAATTCCGGAATGTTTGTGCCCGCAGGAAGATCTGCCTTCAGTGATTTTAGATGATCAAGGCTTGGCTGAAGATTTTCTGGCCCAAAATATAGATTTCTCCAATCTCCTTCCGGCCATTTACTTTTTATAGTCAAAGCCTCGGTCAACGTCCCTTCATCAAATGGAACTCGGGCGATAACTCCAACATCCATGTTGCGGCAAACTGCAAATAGTTTATCTTCGGGCGCTTGATCAAATATATTGTAAATAACTTCGACCGCATCTATTAATCCGGTATTAATCGCCGAAATTGCATTATTTGGCTCCCATCTATCGATACTTAATCCAAATGCATTTATAAGACCGCTCTGTTTTAATTCTAATACGGTTTTTTGCCACTGTTCATCTTTAGCCCATATATCATCCCAACCATGGAGTAAAACAAGGTCTATCTGTGCAACCCCCAGATTTTTCAAACTTTTTTGCACATACTCCTTAATATGGCTTGAAGAGAATGTTTCCTCAAGAGTAAAGGTAGGTTCCATTGGCCATTTAAAGTTTTTTGGAGGTATCTTTGTCGAAATATAAAGTTTTTTTTCTGGGAAATCTTTAACAAGCTGCCCTAACAGCTTTTCACTTCTACCGTTGCCATATACCCAAGCAGTGTCAAAAAAATTGATACCAGACTCAACAGATAAATGAAGCGCTTTCATTGACTCGTCATCATCGGAGCCACTCCAACCCCCCATTCCCCACATTCCATGGCCCAGTTCACTCACATTCCATCCGGTTTTACCTAATCTTCGATATTTCATATTAAAAGTATACCAAAAAAAGGAATTTTGATAAACATGTCTCTTGTATGAATATTCGCTCATTCAGGATATGATTTGAGCTCTCAATATTGGGCTTGACAGAAAAAAAGATGACATAATTAGATTAATCATCAGGGAGAACACGAGCTATAAGCCTTGTGCTTATGTGCGACGCCTCCCCTTTTTTATTGGCCGATTGATTCAAGTTTATGTTTCTCATATACGAGAAAAGTCTTATACGATTGAAACTTTTTTAGAAGAGAAGATTCTGACTTTAGGTTTGGAATAATTATTCTTAAAAGTTTCCTTTTTGACTCCAAATATTTATACAGACACTAACGAAAGTTTATGCGGTATTTATCTTTTTTTGTGCTATACTATAGGTATTATGTCAATTGAAGTTGCTGACGGGTGGGCAAAAAATGAAAAGTCTTAATGGTACTGTCCCTGAATCTGCCGCTCGAACGGTTAATCCGGGCGCATTTGGGGTAGTTGATGCGCTGAAAAAAACCGTAATGACCTCGTCTACAGGCACAGGTTTGGCGATGATCGGTACTGCTTTAGCAGTTGGAATTGATGTACCCATAGCATACGCAGCTATTAATTCAGGACTACCGTTAAATGAATCAACTGCTATCTTAGCATCAATAATTTCTGGGCCTGGTGCATGTGCCTTAGCCCCAATTAATTTAGTTGCGTGGGGACTGATAGCTTTGGGAGTAAAAGAAATGAAAAATGCGTATATGGAAAATCTTTCTCAAATACGGCAACAGAAATCATAACGGATTAAATAACCTCTTCTACAATCGGAGTTGTGTCTTGTTGCATCGGCCGCTTGATTACTTCTCGTGGCTTCGATCCTTCGGCAGGCGATACCATTCCCGCTCCTTCAAGCTCATCAAGAAGTCGAGCAGCTCTTGCATATCCAACCTTAAGCCTTCTTTGAAGAAGTGATGCGGACGCCTTATCAAAAGAGGAAATTATCTGTACTGCTTGATTAAATAATGGGTCGCGATCGGAAACTTTGACTCCGGGAATAGGCATCTGACCACCGATAAGCATTTCACCAGCTCCTTCTGTAATTTCTTCAGTGTAATGAACCTCCGGAGCCTGAGATCTTATAAACTTAACAAGCTGTGAGGTTTCTTTTTCTGTGATGAAAGGGCCTTGAATACGGCGTGGTTTTGCTTGGTCGGGAGGGAGAAACAACATATCGCCTTTTCCAAGCAATTTTTCAGCACCCGGCATATCGATGATCACACGAGAGTCAATCATTGACGATACATTAAATGCCAAGCGCGTGGGAATATTTGCCTTCATTAAACCGGTAATCACGTCGACTGACGGCCTCTGTGTTGCGAGAACAAGATGGATCCCCGTTGCCCGGGCCATCTGGGCTATGCGCGTAATTAACGCTTCAACGTCACCCGGTGCAAAAATCATCAGATCCGCAAGCTCGTCAATAACAAAGACAATATAAGGTTTTTTTTCAACCCCTTCAAGTAAATTATAGCTTTCAATATTTCGTGCTCCAGCCTTGGCAAACTGTTTATATCTTGTTTCCATCTCGGCAACTGTCCACCGAAGAGCTGAAACGGTTTTTTCGGTATCAACAATTACCTCGGTAAGGAGGTGTGATATACCGTTATATGAGGTCATTTCAACACGTTTGGGGTCCACCAGGATCAGTCGTAGTTCCTCCGGCCTCGTTCTGAAAAGAAAGGTGCTTATCCATGCGTTTAACATGACCGACTTTCCCGAGCCGGTTGTTCCGGCAATAAGGCAGTGCGGCATTTTTGATATACTGACCGCCTGAGGCTTGCCGGAGACATCAAGACCTAAAGGCACCAGAAGCGGATCATTACTTTTTGTAAAAATGGGATCCGCAAGAATACTTTTAAGTGTGACTATTTGCGGCCGGTTATTTGGAATCTCAACTCCGACCAATGCGCGGCCAGGAATAGGCGCCTCAATACGCACCTGACCGGTTGAGGCAGCCAATGCCAATGCAAGATCATTTGAAAGAGAGGTTATTTTAGATAGTTTTGTCCCTTGTGTTATCTGAATGGCATACTGAGTTACTGCCGGTCCTTTGTTAACCTCAGATACCCGCGCGCGGATACCAAAGCTTTCGAGAGTATTTTCGATAATTGCCGCATTCGCGTTTACATCTCCCCGATCAGCTTCAATTTGCTTTACATCTGCCAATAAGTTCAGTGGTGGAAAAATCCAGGTTGACGATGCCTGGGAAATGGGGCGTACCACAAAGCCCGGCTGTCCCGCAGAATTTACGGAGGATACAGGTGCGATCGGATGAATTGCCGGAGTTGGAATGGGCTGAGGCGCAGCTTTTGGCTTTTCAGAGACTTTATTATCTTCGATAAATTTATCCTGTTTCAAACGAACATTTTTGGAAGGTTTTCCGCTCATAATCACTTTTTTAAATACTGACCCTACAGTTTTTAATATCCCAAATAATGAAAAAAAGAAAACGTCAATTGAGGTATCCAAAAATAAGATGAGCCCAATGATAAATACAATAAATAAAACAATGATAGCCCCGGGTAATGATATGTAGTAATCAAGGAGAGTAAACATCCTTTTGCCAATACTTCCCGCCTGAAATAATCCGAGAAGTGACACCGAAATAAAGATAAGTCCAAAGGTGATATTTAATTTTACGAAGTTAAACTTTTTAGAATTGAACAAGTGGCCGGCAATAAGAATAATGATAAAAGGGATTGAGAGTGCCATCGCACCAAACAAATCTAGAAGATATTGATTGATTCGCCGAAGCAGTACTCCTTCGCCGTTTTGAGGAGCAAACATGTTGGCAAATGAAAATAGGAGAATAAGGGCAAAGCCGATGAGTAAAAATCCCACTATATTAAACACCGTCTTACTATTCACCTTTATTTTGAGAAACGGGATCTTAAACAATGATTTTTTCCGTGCCATACCTCATCTTACACGATTTATTGAGTCATCTCAAGATTAACTCGTCCCCGCTGATCAACCTGATACACTTTTACCTTTATTTTTTGTCCAACGGAAACGACTTTGCTTGCATCTTTCACAAATCCCTTCCCCATTTTAGATACATGTACCATTCCTTCTTTACCGGGCAGACACTCTACAAATGCTCCAAAGGGAAGGATGCGCATAACCGTACCTTCAAATTCCTCGCCGACTTTAAGCTCGTGGGTAATATTTCCGATTGCCTCAACTGCTTCTTCAACCTTCACGCGATCAATTCCTGAGACCGTTACCCGGCCATCATCGGTTATATTGATTTCCGTGTTGGTCCGTGCAATAAGCGCTCGAATATTTTTTCCTCCCGGACCAATAATCTCCCCAATTTTATCTTGAGGAGGGGTGAGAACCACAACTTTGGGAGCATAATCTGATATGACTTGTCTTGGCTTGCTAAGAATTTTACCCATTTCAGAAAGAATGTGAGTACGTGCAACTTTCCCTTGCTCAAAAATTTCATGAATCATTTTTTTTGTTAATCCCTTATTTTTGACATCCAGTTGAATAGCGGTTATGCCATCTTTTGTTCCTGCAATTTTAAAGTCCATCTCTCCTGAAAAATCCTCGAGGCCAACAATGTCGGTAAGAATGACATAGTCTGAGTCGGACTTTGACATAAGCCCCATGGCGACCCCGGCAACCGCATCCCGTATTGGAACTCCTGCATCCATAAGAGCAAGAGATGACCCAGAGATTGAACCCATGGAAGATGAGCCGTTTTCAGCTAAGATCTCGGAGACTACCCTGATTGCATAGGGAAATTCGTCAGATGTGGGAAGAACCGGCTCAATGGCTTTTTCAGCAAGTGCCCCATGACCTATTGCACGACGGCTCGGCCCGAACATGCGCCCAGTCTGTCCATACGAATAAGGTCCGTCGGAGTAATGATGAATGTAGCGCTTTGCTTCTTTTCCTTCCGGTCCTTCAATCAGCTGTTCAAGTGTCGTTGAACCGAGAGTCGCAATGGAAAGAACCTGTGTTTGACCACGTTGAAATAATGCTGATCCATGAGTGCGAGGTAATATGCCCGCTTCAATGCGAAGATCACGTACCTGATCGACCTTACGACCGTCAGGGCGCTGTTTTTTCTGCAGAATATTTTCTTTAATGACGGCATAGTTGTACTTATTTATTGCGGCAAGAATTTGTTTTTTATCAAATTTATTATCTAGCTCTGCATATAACGAGTCAACCAATCCGACTAATAGTTCGCTCCCGGATCCGGCAGTGGATGCCGCTTCTTTGACTGCTTTTTCAAGTTCTTTGGTGTGTGATTTTTTTATAGCTGCAATTATGTCTTCATACAGTTCTTCATTTGGCGCTTTATTTTTTGTCTTACCAACCGTTTTGACAACAGATGAAATAAATTCAATGATTTTTACATTTGCTTGCTTGGCAAGCTCAATACCCTCTTCAATAACTTCTTCAGCGATGGTATCTGCTTCCGTTTCTATCATGACAACCTTTTCTTTTGTGGAAGATACAACAAGATTTAAAGATGATTGAGCCATCTCCTCCTCCGTCGGATTTACCATAAAATTGCCTTTTTTTCCGTCGGGGTCAACCACATATCCCACCTTCATGGTGCTGATTGGGCCATCCCAGGGGACGCTTGATGCGGCAAGCGCAGCCGACGCGGCAACCGATGAAAGAACCTCAACCGACGTGCTTCCGTCGACCGATAAAAGAGTGATGACAACCTGTACCTGTTTTTTGAATGATTTTGGAAATAACGGTCTTACCGACCTATCAATGAGACGACCGGTGAGGACTGCTTCGTCCGATGGTCTTCCTTCCCGTTTTATCCAGCGAGACCCTTTAATAAGTCCTCCTGCATATAATTTCTCAACATATTCGATGCTGAGAGGAAAATAATCAATTGCCGGGTTTTCTGCGCCAACCGCAACAGTCACAAGTACCGCGGCTCCCCCCATTGTGGCGTAAACGGAAGTATCGACCGCCTGTGCGAGCTTCCCAAATTGGAGTGTTAATGTTTTCCCCTGAAGTTCGAGAGATTTTTCAATGATATTCATGAATAAATGATAAATTGCTAATTACAACGTGTGTACGCCTAATTTAAGAACATAACACTACAAAACCGTTCCCTTAACTGAAGACATGCGATGCTCTTATTATTTTTTGAGACCAAGCTGTTCGATAAGTTTTTTATATCTTTTTTCGTCCAATTTTTGCAAGTAGTTTAAGATTCTTCTGCGCTTTGCAATAACCTTAAGAAGACCCCGTCGTGAGTGATTGTCTTTTTGATTGACATTTAAATGACCGGTCAATTTTTCAATTTTCAAAGTAAGAAGTGCTGCCTGGACCTCGGGTGAACCGGTGTCTCCTGATTTTTGTGCAAACTTTTCAATTATTCCCGGCTTATCTTCCGGAAG
>PFLF01000048.1 GCA_002784505.1 Candidatus Roizmanbacteria bacterium CG_4_10_14_0_8_um_filter_39_9 | reverse complement strand
ATCATTGATTCATCAATCGCTGAAGACCCTTTTACAATCACACCATCAACCGGCACTTTTTCTCCAGGACGAACCAAAACAATGTCATCATGGACCACCTGATCGATCGGGATGTCCAGCGTTTGACCGTTGCGAAGAACACGGGCAGTTTTTGCTTGTAGACCCATAAGTTTTTTTATAGCGTCCGATGTTCTTCCTTTTGCTTGTGCTTCGAGCCATTTTCCCAAAATGACAAAGGTTATGAGAAATGCCGCAGTTTCAAAATAGAGTTCAGGAATTTTCTCTCCCCCTATGCCAATAAGCGATCTTGCCCCCTGATAATATATGACATAATTTACTGAGCTATAAAAATAAGCAACCGAGGTCCCGATTGCGATTAGAGAATCCATATTAAATGTCTTCATGCGAAGAGCCGCCCATGCTCCTTTATAAAAACCGCGTCCTATTATAAATTGGACGGGTGTCGTAAGAATGAGAGATATGATCCCAACGAGCGGTAAGAAAAACGTTCTTCCGGGAACCCATGAGAAAAAATCAAACAACATAAAGTAAATCATGGGGATGCTTAAAAAAAGACTTATGAGAAATTTATTAAAAAGAAATTTTGTTTCTTTTTTCCTTTTGTTCGTTTCAAACTGTGGATCTTTATCGTCGATGAAAGTTGCCGAGTATCCTGTTCGTTTTACAGCATCTAGAAACGATTCTTTGTTTGTGGTAGATTCATCATAGGTTATGAGGGCCTTTTCTGCAGAAAAATTAACATTGGCATCTTTTACACCAGGGATTTTTTTAAGTGATTTTTCGATAATGAGGGCACAGGAGGTACAATGCATACCGGAAAGCGATAATGATACACGCTTTTGCACATTTTCACTTTTTTGTATTACCACATCAGATGTTGTATGAGACTCTGGTGATTCAAACTTAACTTCAAACATTACCCGCAGTGGTTCATTTGTTTTAATTGTTTTTTTTATTACTTCGACATTTTCATTTTTCGCATCAAGCCTGTATTCCTTATCGATTGTTGCTGAATACCCAGCCCTAATGATTGCCTGTATCACGTCATTCTTTGAATTTCTCTCAGTATCTAATATGAGCGCTCCCTTACCGGCTTTATGATCTACACTAATCTCACTAACTCCGGGCAATGTTGATAGTTCGTCTTTTGTTAAAACCTCACAAGAGGAACAATGCATTCCTTTGACGGTTAATGAGATTCTTTTTTTCATGATCTTATATTTATAAACTATTAATAACTGTGTAATGTGTCCCTTGAAGTGCTTCTGTCACTTCATCTTTTGAAATAGCTCTTGATGCGATTATTGATGTTTCACCATTTTGTGCTGAAACTTGTACTTTCTCTACCCCTTCAATAACCTGCAATCTCTTTGTAATAACCTTCTCACATGCTCCACAAGTCAGTCCTGATAGTTGAAATTTTGTTGTATATTTCATACAAGTTTTTAAAATATTTATAATAATTATTCAACGATAACCGTCCCCTTCGGAACACCCATCGCACACGTAATTGTGTATGATCCCGGCTTTGTCGGAGTAAATGCCAACGTGGTGATTTTGCCTTTTTCAAATCCTTGAGCATTTTCATCTAGTCCAGGAATCATTATGCTTCCCATGCATCCGAATCCGTCTTCTTTTGCCTCGATATCAAGCCGAACTGGATTACCTGACTTTACGGTAAACTTGTTCGGTATGATATCGTCGGCCACTGTGTAGACTGCTTTGAGAACTTGAACCGTATCTTTTACTTCTGCTGTTGCAGGAGGTGTTTTATCAGAGTCCAATGCGGCCTGTCTTTGGGGTTTTTGACCACATCCACAGCTCCCTCCTCCACCCCCACATGAACCACCTGAGGCGGCGGCAATAGGCAGATTATCTACTGGTTGATTTGATGAGGTACCCTCATCAACAACATTAAACGATCCGCTATACATTCCCATACTACAAGTAAAGCGAATGTTCCCCACTTCAGTTGGAGTAAACTCGATAATGTTTTCCCCCGACTTAAGAGATTGGCGTATACCAAGTTTTGAAGAAACAATGCTCGCTGCGCACGAAAATGCGTCTTCCGATGTAATAATCCATTTTACGGGGACTCCCTTTTTGATGGTAAATGAGTTGGGGGAATATCCACTTGCATTTTGAGTCATTCGTACAATCTGTACACCATTTTCAAGTTTTACATTTGGATCGTTCTGAACTGACGAAGCTTTGCTTTGCTTTAAATAGGCCTTTACATCAAAACCGCTTAAATTAAGACCGTTTGAGATATTAAATAGTGCCATAAATATCACCACCAATCCCGCAAACTTAAAAAATGGTTTGGCAAATGATCCCTTTACAACTGAAGTAAGCCCTCCAATCCCGAGAAGACCGGGAGCTGTCCCCAATGCAAAAACTCCCATGGTCAGCGCACCCGTCAGAGGATTGCCGCTGCTGATTGCAAAAAGCTGCATTGCCTGAGTAAATCCACAAGGTAAAAAGAAAGTGGATGCCCCGAGTATCATTGAATTCATATGACTATACTCCTTTTCCGATTGTTCTTTAATTCCAAGGAGACGACTAATTCCTTTGGGAAGAGTAAATTTTAATCCTCCTAATCGGGGAAATATTTCTGTTAGCTGCAGGCCCATCAGGACCATCACTACTCCAACCGCAATTGTCATAAGCCCAAGCGTCGTTGTAGACAACTGGAAAAAGGAACCGGCATAGCCTATGATTCCTCCTAAGATAAAGAAAGAGATAATACGTCCTGCATTAAAAAACAGGTGTGGCTTAAATTTTTGTATTGTCGATGCCTGAGGATGCTTCTCAACAAATCGTGCTGATGCGGCAAGTACGAGCCCTCCCACAAGCGCCATGCATGTTGAGACTCCTGCGGTTAACCCAACTAAAAGTACGACGGGTAAACTGCCATAATTACTACCCTGTCCTATCGAAAGATTAAATATGCCAAGTTCACGACCAATAAGATAAAGAAGTGCCATGATAAGAAACGCAAACCCTAACTCCTTATAATCTTGCATCCGCTTTGAAAAAAGAGGCTCCTTCTCTTTTATGCCAATTGAATATCCCGCCCTAAATACTGCCTGATTAATTTTTTCATGGCTTAATGAACCTTCGTAATACACATTTGCGATTCCCTTTTTTTCATTTACAAGAGCTTTTTTAACCCCGTTAATTTTTAAGAGTTCATCTTCAACTAATATTTCACATGAGCGGCAGTGCATCCCCTTAATATTCACGGTTGTTTTGTTCATAATGGACTATATAAAATAGATAACAGTATTATCATAACAAAGGATATATGAAGAAATAATGAAGAAACAATGTTTTTGTACTATACATCTTAACTTGAGTAGTTGTAAATAGTATATGAATATCTTACACTATGTAGTAGATATGAAACAAAAACAGATGAGTAAATTAGAACAGGAGGTAATGGCTGTAATTTGGAATTGTAAATCGTGCTCTGTTCGAGATATCATGACAAAACTTCCCAAAACAAAACTTGCCTACACAACTGTTGCGACTATTTTACATCGGTTATATATAAAAGGAATAGTTATAAGAAAGGAGCGGGGCATAAGCTTTGTTTATATGCCGAAAGTAACAAAAGAAACATATGCAAAAAAACTAGCACAAGTATTTGTTAAGAATTTATATTCAGCATTTAACGATACTGCCATTGTCTCATTTGCAGAGTCACTTGAAACTCTTCCTCGAGAAAAAAAATTATATTTTTTAAAACTGCTGCAAAAAAAACATGAAAGTAAATAAGTATTTACTGATATTCATCGGTCTATTTCTAATTCTGAGTATTGCGGTTAGTTTTTTATTATACAAATTCTTTCCTCTTCTTATTCATCACACTATTTACTATTGTCAGGAAATGATATATTCCTTCTCACTTCAAATGCCTACCGGATTCGGATTATTTATTTTTGCCATTATTTTAATAACACTTCTTGTTACGATTGTTAAATTAGTTTCCTTGTTTTTGCACATGCACAGATTTCGCAGGAGTCTTCATAAAAGTGTTTCTTTTTCCCCCTTACTCAGATCGCTTTTGAAAGAAATGAGCCTTGTTAATAAAGTGGCGATGACGCCGAGTGAAAAACCGTTTGCCTTTTGTTTTGGCATTAAATCTCCCAAAATTTATATTTCAACCAAGCTCGTCTCTCTCGTTACCAAGTCAGAGCTTAAAACAATTTTACTGCATGAAAAGTATCATCTTGAACATCATGATGCCCTTACATTGCTTATAGCCCATATTGCGGCTTCTCTTTTTCCTTTCATTCCACTATTATCAGATCTCATTGACTCATATCGTACGGAACGAGAAATAATGGCTGATAAAGCAGCAATAAAAGAAAATGCTCATAGACATCTGGTGTCAATTTTTAAGAAGCTTCTTCTATACGAACCTAACCATTATGTGTCTGTGTTGCCAGCTATTGCTGATCCTCATACATTGGACGCCCGAATTAAATCGCTTGTACATAATAAGGAATATCAACACATAATAGTATTAAAAAATATATTCATAAGTCTGTTCTCACTCTGTGTCATTGCTCTGTTTATTGTTGCACCGGTTCATGCAATTGAACTGCATGAAAGTGGACAAGACGTGATGATATTATGTTCAAGTAGATTCCCCAGTCACCCAAACGCTTTTCTCTTACCGGGAAATCATTCTTTTATTCGCTGATTTAATTTATATCTCCTTGACTTTTAAAAAACAACCTACTACACTGTGTAGTATTACTAAAACATTACTTTTACTATGACAGAACAAAGGTCTCTTTCGTCGATATTTCAATTAAATCAACAAACAATTCTCGTTGTTGGGTTGGTGATCGCATCTTTTTTCATTGGTTCACTTTATACAAAAAATCAATTTCTTGAAAAAAATGCTGGTAAACCGGCACAAGCCGCTGCACCTCAACAAGACGGACAGCCAGCCGCACAAGCTCCTGCGGGAAAAATAAAGGAGGTATCAAATGATGAACGAATTCGTGGAAATAAAAATGCAAAAGTGACGCTTGTTGAATACTCAGATTTTGAGTGTCCATTTTGTCAAAAATTTCATCCCATTACACTAGAGCTGCTAAAAACGTATGGAGATAAGATTCGTTTAGTTTTCCGTGACTATCCCCTACCATTTCACGCAAACGCACAGAAAGAGGCTGAGGCGGGCAAGTGTATTGCAGAACTGGGAGGAAGCGATGCATTTTGGAACTATGCTGACAAAATATTTGAACGGACAACATCAAATGGAACTGGATTTGACTTGACCAATCTTGGACCGCTGGCTGCAGAGGTTGGGGTAAATCAACAAGCGTTTCAAGAGTGTCTTGATACGGGAAAATATGCAAAGGCAGTGAAAGACGAAATGGCGGATGGGAATCTTGCGGGCGTAAATGGCACTCCAACAACATTCGTTATTGATAGCAAAGGAAAGACTCAAATGTTGGTTGGTGCCCAACCAGTAGATGCCTTCAAGACAGTTATTGAACAGGTTTTAAAATAACGCAAGTGACGCTATTTTCCAGAAGGTTTATCATCCCTACGTTGTTAATCGCTTTACTTTATGTCATAGTAATTACTTATTCGATGAATGTCCGCATTCTCAGAGATACCTTATGGGGAGAATATGATGTTGCTTATAAACTGAAACTATTATTTTCGCTTCTTAAGGGAATGTGGACAGCCATGAGTGGTCCAGGTCTTACGGTGTTATTTTTAGTTGCGCTATTAACGGGGGCCAATCTTACTTTACTGTTTGGCAAAGTGAGCCTGTTAAAAAACAATAAAAATTTGCGGTTAGTGGTCGGGGGTAACTCGCTTCTCGGCATAGTAGGGAGTGGTTGTGCCGCGTGTGGACTTCCTATTCTTTCTCTTTTAGGATTAAGTGGAAGTGTAATGTACCTGCCGTTTCGTGGGGCCGAAATATCATATATATCATTAGTTCTTTTAACAATTTCTTTTTATATGTTAATTATAAATTCAAATCAAGCTTGTACACTGGAAAAAAATATATGAATACTAAAACTATATTAGTAATAATAGCAATAGTGGTAAGCATAGGAATTTTATTTGAACTTCAAGGTCGTTTTGTAACGGGAAGTCCGAATATAAGCAGTACATCGGGAATAAGTCTTTCGACTAATCCTGACCCGCTTCAACCGGGGCCAGCAACGTTTCTCATTGAAGTAAAAGATAAAAACGGCAAGCCGGTTGATGATGCGAAAGTATCATATGATCTCAATATGACAACCATGAATATGGGACCACAACAGGGAGATGCGACACCTCAGGGAAATGGCCGCTATTCTGCAGTGGGGAGAATGACGATGAGAGGTCCCTGGCGAGTAAGCGCAAAGGTTACGATGCCTGATGGAAGTGTTGAAAATAGAGACTTTACCGTAGATGTACCGTAAAAAACACAGGCAAAAAACTTTATTTCGCGAGATTAATTATTTTTTGAATTATCTGGTCAATTTCTTTTGGTAAATTGCCAAGATTGGCTTTTGGAAAAAACTGAGAAAGAACAATTGGTCTCATGCCGGAAATAAAAGTCTGTTTGCCCGCCGAAGCTTTAGTGGAGGCGGGTTTATTTTTGACATACACATTGATCTTACAGGGTAAACATAGGCCAATTTTAATATCAGTCTGAAGGACGGTGTAGGCACTTTTTGCATTACAGATTTCAACAATCTTAAATGGTTCAATCTGAAAGTTTTTCTCGGCAAGGGTAGCGGCAACATCGTGGATATAAAGGACGCGAAAGCCTGCTTTTTTTGTTTCTTCCGAAACCGACTTTACTGCATCACTGAATGATTTTTTTGTGATGACCGTGTAGTCAAAATTATCCATATAAATATTTTAATTAATAACTTTTTTTATTTCTTCAAATTCCTTCCTATCAACCTCTCCTTTGGCATAGCGCTCCTTTAAGATTTCAAGCGGAGACTTTTCTTTAGGACCATTTTCACGATTTCCTCTTACCAAGCTAAAAATTACCCAGATTATGAGCCCCCAAAAGGCCATCATAAAAATCCACCCAAAAGGTATAAAATTCCACCCAATCAAATTGTTATCGAAATAGTTTCCCATCATATAATTATCACCTCCCGTTCTTCCTGTTGTTGACTTTGTATGGTCGTATTGCATGATAACAACAGTCCGTTTATCATTGCAACTTTTTTCATATATATAAGTAACGATAATGCAAACATTTTACAACACCAATTGTGAAGAAACAATGAAGGAGTTATGAAAGAGGGACAGCGATTGAAAAAGTTGACCCCAGACCTGGTTTGCTTTTTACCTGAATAACACCTTTATGTATGCCAATTGTTGCCTTTGCGATGGCTAGACCCAAACCGGATCCAAAGATTTTTTCAGTTTTTGAACCCCGATAAAACCGATCGAAAATATGATCTAATTCTTTCTCCCCAATTCCCTGTCCACCATCCTTAATGGAAATTAAAACATTGTTAAATTCTTTAATTAATGAAATGTGTATTTTTCCATTTGGAGAACTATATTTAATCGCGTTATCAATAATATTTAATATTGCTCTTCCTAAACGTTCGCGAAATCCTTTCATTTGAACGCCTGGAGTAATGGTGTATATTACTTTGATTTGCTTTTTTACTGCTAGTTTTTGTGTTATTTCAATAAGCTCACTTATAAGTATGGATAAATCAAAAGATTCTCTCAAATTTTCATTCGGCACCTCACTCCAGGCTAAATCCAGCACATCTTTAAGCGTTGTTGTTAATCTGTCAGTCTCTGTTATTGAATCCTTAATTATTTTTTTATATTCCTCATTTGACCGTTCTTTATGTAGGGTAACCTCAAAACTACTCCGAAGTGTGGCGATGGGAGTTTTCATTTCGTGGGCAACATCT
>PFLF01000113.1 GCA_002784505.1 Candidatus Roizmanbacteria bacterium CG_4_10_14_0_8_um_filter_39_9 | reverse complement strand
ATTATGAGCCACCTCTCAACCTTGGCATACCTGCAAGAGGTGCGATCGAACGCTTATTTCCGCGCGTCTGATAATCATCTTCTTCGTGTAACCGCATATACATTTTTCCACCAGGCATAATTCCAACTAAGGGATGATATGAAAAGGAATATACTCCGTCACGAAAATTATTTGATATTCTCCGAACCAACTTGTGAGTAGATGTAAGGTCAATATAGCCCATATATCCCCTTGGGTTGGGTTCATCTGTTTCCGGGCTCGAAAGAATAAGTCCTAAATTATTTTGATGAGACTGGCCTGAATAATCATTCATAAAAGAAAAGGGGGATATGATTAATACATCGTTACCAAAAGGAAATTGACCATCCTGACCAAATTTGGTGAATGCTTGCAACAATCCCTTTTCAACTTTTCCCCAATCAATATCGTTTGGCATTGTATTGGCCCAGCGGATATGTTGTTTGGTCAGGATGTGGTTTATTGCATCTTTTAGTGATACAGGGATTGAGTTATCTTTAAATGGATCACCAACTCTAGATTCTATATGCATAGGCCTATAATTATACTTCATGAGCTCACTATTAACAAATCCATTGCCTTATAGGGATATATTTTGATTAATAAAAATAAATATTGTTATACTGTAGCCATGCGAAGCTATATTCAGATTATCAAGACAACGGTCCGCGAATATGCGGCATACCGGTTTAACTTTCTGTTGTGGCGATTCCGCATGCTTTTGAATACGGCACTTATTTTTTTTCTATGGTTTTCTATTTATGAAGGCCGCAGTCTCTTTGGCTCGGTAAATAAGGCTGAAATGCTGTCTTATATTCTTTTTTCCAGTTTCTTAAGCGCTTTTGTCATGGGTACCCGCACACCGGAAATTGCCTCAGATATCAATAACGGGTCCATCATCAATATGCTTCTGCGACCAATATCATTTTTTGGGTTTTATTTTGCGAAAGATTTGGGGGATAAGCTGGTGAATGTTTCATTTTCATTTGTTGAGATACTCTTTCTGGCATATGCTTTCCATGCGCCGCTTCTGGTCCCTCAACCCTCACTCCTTTTTTTCTATTTTCTTATTTGTGGTGTAATCATTTCCTTCTATATTAATATGCTTCTTTCATTTATCGGTTTTTGGACAACGGAGGTTTGGGCGCCGCGATTTCTTTTCACCATGCTTGTTTTTTTTGTGTCGGGAACCTATTTCCCCCTCAATCTTCTTCCGACCACCATCTACCAACTACTTCTTCTGACTCCTTTTCCCTATCTTTACTTTATACCGACCAATTTATTTATCCACAAGCCCGACAACTTTCTGGTACCGCAAATGGTCGGGGCGCTTGTCTGGACCGTTGCACTGCATTTCATTGCGCGGTTTGTTTGGCGGACCGGCAATAAAAATTTTTCTTTTTGGGGCAGATGAATACACTAGTTAAACAATTTCGACTTTTTACTCTTTTTTCGCGTTTTGCACTGCGTACAACGCTTCAGGCGCGTATGGGAATTGTATTTTTCATGCTCGGAAAGATCTTCCGTTTTGTTTTTATCTTCGCGCTCCTTGCGTTTATTTTCAGCAAAACAAAGACTCTTAAGGGGTATTCTTTTGAACAAACGGCGGTCTTTTTTCTGACATATAACATCATTGATAGTGTTTCCCAGGTGCTTTTCCGGGAAGTTTACCGGTTTCGCTATATGGTTGTGTCAGGGACATTTGACATGGTTCTTCTTAAACCTTTTCACCCTTTCATAAAAGTACTCGTAGGAGGAGTAGACCTACTTGATCTGGTCCTTGTTATCCCCTACATTATCCTTCTCATTATTGCGGCTTTTCATATCAGCGCTATTACTTTCGGATCTGTTTTGCTCTACATCCTTCTGATTATTAATTCACTTCTGTTTGCATCAGCCTTTCATATTTGCGTTCTATCCATGGGGCTTATTTTCACGGAAGTTGATCATGCTATTATGATTTACCGCGATGTTACGGGTTTGGCCCGGATGCCTATGGATATTTATAAAGAACCAGTGCGTAGTTTTTTTACCTTCGTAATTCCGGTTGGACTTATGATGTCCATTCCCGTCAAGGCATTTATGAATATTTTGGTCTGGCCGGTAATCTTCTATGCTTTCTTCAGTTCGTGGGTGTTATTATGGGGGAGCATAGTGTTTTGGAAACGCGCATTAAAAAAGTATCAAAGCTGGGGAGGGTAAAAATGTTCAATTTTCAATAACCAATGATCAGTGTAAAAAATCTCACAAAAATATATCAAGTTCATATCCGTCAGGCAAATCTCCTGAAGGATATATTTTTCCGCACATACAAAGACAAGGCAGCCCTTCAGAATGCTTCATTTTCCATCGGAGAAAATGAATTGGTCGGTTTTATCGGTCCAAATGGGGCCGGAAAAACAACAACGCTCAAGATCTTAGCGGGTATTCTTTACCCCACCTCCGGTACTGTTTCGGTTTTAGGGACTGTCCCTTTTGAAAAAAATCATGCATTCCTCCAGCAGATTGCATTTATCATGGGCCAACGCAATCAACTTATCTGGGATCTGCCTGCAAGTGATACGTTTGCCCTTCAAAAAGAAATATATTCAATCAAAGATCATATGTACAAAAAACAGGTTGAGATGTTGGGGGGGCTTCTCAAATGCGATCACCTATTTGATAAGCCGGTAAAAACCCTTTCCATGGGTGAGCGAATGAAGATGGAGCTTATTTCGGGGCTTCTACACAAGCCGAGACTAATCTTTTTTGATGAACCAACCATCGGATTGGACATATTTTCCCAGGAGATCATCCGAAACTTTATCAAGTCTTACCAATCTGAATCAAGGGCGACCATTATCTTGACCAGTCATTATTTAGAAGATGTGAAGCAACTTGCGAAACGACTTATTATCATCGATAAAGGGTCTATAGTGTATGACGGAAGCATGAACAATATTATTGAACAATATTCTAAGATCAAGTTGTTGACCGTGGTTCTTGATAAAACGGTTAATCAAATGGAAATCCGTGCAGTTGCGCCCCCTTTTAAATATAAATATCCAAAAGTTGTATACAAAGTCAAAAAAGAGGAGCTTCCCGAAAAAATGAAGTTAGTGGTGAAATATTTGCCTTTTTCCGACCTCACCGTCGAAGATGCATCAATTGAAGAAATCATTAAGCAATTTTTTAAAGAAAAAACATGGGAATAATCAATATACAATACTCAATGTCCAGTGAATGATCAATTGATCATTGAATAAATGATTGTTCATTGAATATTGGCTATTGATCATTGATAATTAAAGATGTTATGAATAAGAAACTGACCCCATATATTTTTCTCACCGTTTTAATCGTGGTGCTTTTTTTTATTCTTGGTTTTCGGTCGGGCCAACAGGTAGAAAAAACAAACAAGATGATTACCGCTTTGATCAGTATTGCGCCGACCGCAACTCTCGCACCCACCCCTCCGCTTTTATCGCTTGAGAAATATGAAAGTCCGGGATGTAAACTTTCTTTTTTGTATCCAAATTATTTTACGATCCAGAGGGAATCATCTAGCGGCGCCATGCTTGTATACCGAACACAATCAATCAATTTCAGCTGTGAAGCATTCCAGGAACAAGGAAAGGACACAAAGGAGTTAAAGATTTGGACGAAAACAAATCCCAACACAGGAAAAAAAGTGGTGTTTTATCTTGATCCGTCTTTTCTCCCCCTTCTTGAAAAAACGCTCACGTTTTCTTCTAAATAGAATGACAAATGATACAATAAAAGGTATGCACAAGCTCAAAATCGCCTATTTTGGAACGCCGGCCTTTAGTGCTCAACTTCTTGAAAAGATAATAAATGATAAGGACCTGCCCATTGAAATTGTATTAGTGGTTACTCAGCCAGATAAACCGGTTGGGCGAGAGCTAACTGTAACTTCCTCACCAGTGAAAGAAATTGCAAAAAAATACTTTCTTCCCGTTTGGGATAAAGATGTAAATGGAGATATTGACATTTTTTCGACTTGGGGAATAAATGGGGCCCCCACCGGAGATAAAAATGGCAATATCGGAATGAAAAGAGTTCTTGAATGTGTTGATCTCGCTCTCGTCTTCGCCTATGGCTTCAAGCAACTTATTCCTTTAGACCTGCTTAAAGCCCCAAAAATGGGGTTTGTCAACGTCCACCCCTCACTTCTCCCTAAATTTCGCGGCTCTTCACCGATCGCTTTCCCACTTATGATGGGGGATACAAAAACCGGAGTATCTCTTTTTGTCATGGATGAGAAAATGGATCATGGACCGCTTGTCGCCCAAGAATCTCTGGAAATTGCATTAAACGACGTGAGAGTTGATATAGAGAAAAAGCTAACAGACTTGGGATTTGAAATGATAAAAAAGCTTCTTCACTCGTTAACCCATGAACCCGTTAATTCGTTCATTCTTAAAGATCAAAATCATACCCTCGCAACCCACGCTCATTACATGATGAAAGATCATGGATACATTCCTTTCTCCTCTTTACAAAAAGCTTTGAAAAACGAACCCTTAACGTTTGAAGAAATACCACAAATTGTCCGAAACTACCTTGTTCGTCATCCCGACGTAAGTCGGGATCTGGGCTATAATATCAATTCAAAAGATGATGTTCCAGGTCTGGATTCCCGCCTTCGCGGGAATGACAAAATGAATGATTCAGCAAGGATTATCTATAACTTTTGGAGAGGTATCTCCCCCTGGCCCGGCATGTGGACAGAAGTTTCTGTAAACGGTCAAGAAAGACGGTTGAAGATTGTGAAATTAGAACTTGATAATTTTAAAACTTTAAAACTCATTTCAGTCCAGCTTGAAGGAAAAAAGGAAGTGGACTTTCCAACCTTCCAAAAGGCGTATGGTTTGATATAATTTATTCATTACTTGTTTTCTTTTTAAATCTATGACAGCAATCAAAGAACATCCCCAGAAACACGGTGAATTCAAATACCCTTCAGAACCTTTTCAAAAAGCATCAACTTACTGGAAAGAGCAATCAACTAATCCTCAAGTGCTTGTTCAAAACCATCGCCAATACGGCACCGCATTCGGTAACGGAGCAACGCTTCTTGGATCAGAGAATGAATTTTCAACTGAAGTAAAGAATAAGCTTATCGATAGAAAAACCACCATCGCAGGTGTTGAATTTTCTGAAGATGAATTAACATGGATCGGTCAGTACTATGATGGATTGAATGAAGAACTCGGAATGAAGGGGCGATGTATGGATGAGCGAATTGATGAAAACAAAGGAACATCGGGAATCCATGGGCAATGTGGAGCCGCTGCGGCAACAGGAGCTGTAATAGGAAAAACAGGCGTTGAGGTTGAAGATATAGCAATGCGCTTAACTGGTGAAAACCATAAAACAGGTCTTATCGAAGGTCTTCACCATCATGAAGCACTTACCGTCATGGTCACTTTTGGAAAGCAACCATACTCGCTTGATACTGCAAGATACGCCGAAGCGCGTGCAAACGCAGCCCTCCCCTTTCATACTTTTATTGATGTTGAGGAAGTGGATGCCTTTGCAAAAACAAATGGTTTGAATAGGGTCGATGTATTTAACGCACTTCTTAAATGGAATCCGCAGATTGCGATAAATATTATGATAGGTAACCACAACCATTATTCAAATACTGCTAAATCCAAAGGGGTAATTGCACTTCTTGACACAAGAGGAGTTAACAAAACTCAATATGCAGACATGTTTGAAGCTGCCCAAGCATTTTTTTCAGCTCAGACAACAAAAATCACCCAGATAGAAATCTAAAAGTAGTTCATAATAGGTTTTCTGTTATCATCTCGCGGATCTTCTCCATAAGTCTCTCCATAACCCACAAGTTGTGATAGGTTGCCAGTGTGTACCCTATTATTTCCCTCTGCTTGAACAAATGATGTAAGTAAGCTTTGGTGTAATTTTTGCAGACATAGCAGTCGCAGTCCTCATCTAATGAGGACACATCTGTCTTATAGACGCTTTTTTGTATGTCAATTTCATACGGTTCTTTCTTATCCTCAAGTTGTAAGAGTATAGACCTGAGTTGATATATGCTCCCCATCCTTGCAACCCGTGTGGGCTCAACACAGTCAAACGTATCAATTCCGTATTTGACAAGATCAATAATATCATCCACCTGCCCGACACCAAGCAGGTGAACCGGTTTATCTTGGGGAAGATATGGAGCGACCCATCTCACCTGGTCTCGCATTTCGCTTTTTGTCTCCCCGACCGAAACCCCGCCTATTGCGACTCCGGAAACATCTTGAGTCTGAATAAATTTAGCTGACGCAAGGCGCAGATCTTCATAAGTGCCACCTTGGATGATACCGTAAAGATATTGATTTATAGTTGGTAGTTGGTAGTTAGTAGTTGGGGGTTGAGATTTTGAAATTTGAGATTGATTTGTTATTTGTAATTGGTGATTTGACATTCGATAACTGATGCATCTCTTTAGCCACTCATGTGTTCGCTTCATCGCTTTTTCCGTATATTCATGAGTCGCCGGATAATAGGTACACTCATCAAATGCCATATTCATATCCGCTCCTATTATTTTTTGATACTCCATGGATTTCTCCGGAGTAAATTCAATTAGTTGTCCGTCATAAACCGAGCGAAATTTTACTCCATCATCTGAAATTTTTTCAACTAATGGTTGTTCATCCCCTCGAACAGCAGCTCTCCTTTTTTCATTTTTTGCCAAAGAGAAAACCTGGAATCCCCCGGAATCTGACATGAGCGGAATATTATAGTCCGCCAGATTGTGAATTCCTCCTGCTTTTTTAAATACTTCAACTCCCGGATGGGTTACTAAATGATAGGTGTTTACAAATGAAAGCTGAATGCCAATATCCTTAAAAAAAGATTGTGGTAAAGCCTTGATCGTCCCCTTGGTCCCCACCGGAACAAACGCAGGAGTCTGAATGACTCCATGATCGGTTGTGATGGTGGCCAAGCGCGCTTTGGACCTGCCTGCCGGCAGGCAGGCTTTTTTCGACCGTGAGGTAACTTTAAAAAACTGAGACATGAACTGTATTATAACGTAAAAAGGGGCCCGATCACTCGGGACCCTTTGGTGTTTTCAAATTAGAGATTATTTATAGTAGCTTCTCACCTGGAAAAGAATGTACAGGCTCAAAAGAGTACCGATAATAAGTCCGCCAAGATTAAATGAGACCAACTGATGCACCCCCTCAAGAAGCGCAACATAAAACATGAGTGTCCATGAGCTTTTTGCCCGTTTAAAAAGACCCGGTAGCGCGATAACTTGGATTACCATGACAACTGCCGTAAAAATCATGGAAAGAGTGTATCCAAAACCAACCCCTAACCCCCCAAGAAAACTAAAGGGAGCCAAAAATGTTCCTAGTCCAAATAATGCAAAAAGGGCGGGTGCCGCCATGACGAGAAGGACTAGGGAGATCCATGGGCCAAACTTAACAATTGCTTCCCTTGCCCCATCAGGAAGTGAGGGTGCTTTTTCAACCAAATATTCATTACATAACTTTTCAATCTCGGCCAGGTATCCTTTTAGGTCTTTGCCTTTTGCCTCTGGTGCTGCCATATGATATAAATTTGCAACAAATTAATAAAAATCATCTGTCGGCTAAAAATCCTTTGGTAGTGATTGGTTTTGCCGAGCCAAGTCTGGTTTTTTATTTAAATACCAAAGATGTATTATTTGTGGAGAGCGGTGATGCAGCATCTATTGTTCAGAACAATCCGGGCAGTATGCTATTGCTGGATCAAGAAAACTTCAAGCAGATCGTTGAAAATAAACCGCAATTCGCCTTATTGGATCGAACCAAAGGATACAATTACAGCAAAGGTAAATGGGTAGAGCTTTATCTGGTGAGGTATAACTACTATCCAATTTAGAGTGTGGTTTGTAGCCTTGATGCAGCGCAGCGTAATCAAGGTTTTACCAAGCTCTTTAATGGCGGAGAAAAAACCTTGATTACGCTGCGCTGCATCAAGGCTACCCGCACTAGTCAGTTAACGGAATCTATCTAGAGTCGCCTTCTCCCCTTGTGGGAGAAGGTGCCCGACAGAGCCTGCCCCCGCGAAGGCGGGGGGCGGATGAGGGGTAATTAAATCAAACAACAAATCACACAAACAACCAAGGAACTACAGCACATGACACCATTTGAACGCCTACTAAAATT
>PFLF01000085.1 GCA_002784505.1 Candidatus Roizmanbacteria bacterium CG_4_10_14_0_8_um_filter_39_9 | reverse complement strand
TTGAAATCGTATAATGTGCATCGGTGGTTACTCCTCCCGCGGTGAGCTTTGCCATAACTGCCTTCATTTTTTCAATTGCAGTTACTAATGATATAGGTAAACCGTCCACATCCGTTGGACCAATTACATCAACTCCCATCCTTTGTTGTAATGAGTCCTCGGCTGCAGACATCGACTTAGCAAGCCCTAGCGGCATATCTACTGTTGGGATGCCACACAGTTTCGCAAAAGCTCTTTTCCCATTTACGCTTGAGGTTGCAAATGTTGGTGGTCGGTTATCCGACCCTGGATGAAAGGGTGTTAGATGGTAGGGAATTGCTTTTGAAAATTCAACATGCGCCATAAAAAAAAGAGATCCAAAAAAAATCCCTCCGATTCGGAGGGTTAGTTGGTTAGTCGTGCCGGCTATTCACCAGCACAATAATAAAAAGTTTATGCCGATAAATATCCATAATTAATCCTTGAGTTTCATTGTATAGAAAATACTACAAGAGTCAATATACATTAAGTATGTAGAACTAGATCATATTATTTTATACTAAATTAAGCTGATACTGAGAAATGAATTTAGATTTTGATATAATGGGGGGTCGGTTTGACTTAAAAATTGCCGGGGTGTTGAAATGGCAGACAAGCAAGTCTCAAAAACTTGTGAGGGCAACCTCGTGAGGGTCCGACTCCCTCCCCCGGCACACGATCCTTTAACTGTTTTTTTCCATACAATAAAATCCCTATAAATTTAACTAAATAACTACCGCTTTACAACGATCGTATAAAAGTGGTATATATAATACATTATTAACACAAATCCTGGCAACCACAATCAAAGGGTTATTGTTGACGCCAATGTTTTTGCATCGGGTGAGTTGAAAAGCATGCTGCTTACCGGCATTGGTCTAACTTGTTTAATCGGTGGTTCAATTCTTTTTCCCAACCTTCCAATTGTTGTTGGCTCTATCATAAAAATTATCGAAGAAACGAAAGGCTATTCGTTACCACGCAACAAAGTGAGGCGTACGCTCAAGAGACTGGAAGGAAGGAAGCTATTATATATTGAAAATAGAGGTGAAAAGGCGACAGTACATCTGACAGATAAAGGTAAACAGATAATAATCAAATACTCGCTTACTTCCCTTCTTGAGCTCAAACGTAAGAAAAAATCTTGGAATCATAAATGGTTTATGGTTTTTTTTGATGTTCCTGAATCAGAACGGGCAAAGAGAGATCACTTGCGAACATTTTTGACTGAAATTGGGTTTATCCCCTATCAGAAAAGCGTATATATTTTTCCCTATGAATGTGAACGGGAAATTTTGTTAGTAAAAAAAATAATTGAAGGAGGGAAATATTTAAGCTATGTAATTGCCGACCGAATTGAATATGAAGATGAAATGAAAAAAACATTTAAATTATGAAACGTTGCAGTTTTGCACGATCGTAGAAAAGCGGATCAATTACCAGCTTCCTCCGCCACCTCCTCCACCTCCGCCACCCGAAAATCCCCCACTGCTAAAGCCCGAAGAGTGTCCGGTTGATGAGCGAACCGGAGTAACCGAAGTATTAAAGGAATTAAACGAGCTATGCATACTACTGATTAAATATGCGCTAGTAAAAGATCGATTGTCATACCCTTGGTACCAGTCAGGATTTCGCATGTTAATGTCTTTAAACCGCTCGGCCCATACTTTTTCCACCCCGAATGCAACGGCAAAGGGAAGAAGTTTTTCAAAAAATTGTTGATTTTTCGCCTGAAACTCCAGTTGCCGCTCCTGGCTTTTCAAAAAGTTTTTGAGTGACTTGCCGATATTTGCCTGACCCGCGCCGTAAACCGTTTTTCGCGGCATGACACGCCCAAATATAAATGCAACCACTGTAAGTAAAATATTTCCGGTGAAAAAAGCCACTCCTGCAACTGCATACCAAATAGTCCGTACGGTATTGGGATTTGATGGAAAAAAACCGGTTGAAGTCATGGTGGTATAAAGAATATCTTTTACCTTCTCAACGGGGGTGCTTAAATTTTTTGTCTTCAAATATACTTTGTCTTCACCCTTTGTCTCCCCGAAAAACCTGTCCAGAAGCTCCTTTTCAAATTTCTGAAGGGTTGCATCATTCATAGATTCTTTTTGTTTCACAAAGCAGAAACTCCCTTTTTTCTCCTCAACTATTTTCAGATACCCCCGTCGGGCAAGATCAATAACACAGGCAAAAATATCTCTCGTATCTACACTCTCATCGACTAATACTCCGGTCTCAGATGGCGTAAGACGACGACCGTCTTTTGCAGACGGCGGATCATACCATGCGCGAACTTCCCCGATGAGAGCCTTCGGGTCACGTCCAAAAAACCACCAATAAATCGGAATACCTAATGGTAGTCCAATATACCAAACAAATACGAGGACTCCCAAAAGAAACAATAATATTTTCCCGCTCAGGGTATCCTCAAAACGGACAACCTCCTGTGATTCAAGAACTGCAACCACTCCCTTGGGAAATCCGACGACACCCGTTAACCCCTGCTTTGCGCCTAGGGATACGGAAGATTTACCGGAAACTGCAGACCCTGTTTTATAACTACAGTCCGAACTACTTTGACCGTGACTCCCGGTAAAGCATTTCATCTGGATAGAGTCTTTCGCAATCAAAGTCGGCAGCACAACATCAAATGAGGACTCGCCGATTGGAACATCCCATTTATCCCCCGTCATGTTCCAATACAGTTCGTCATGATCTGAATAGTAAGTGAGAGCCCCCCCAACGGTGTACTGAATCAGATATGTGTTCACTCCGGTGATAAGTACATTTGCATCCCCTATCTTGACGCGTAAATCATCGTTTACCGTTGAAGTTGAGAAGGAATACGGAGTCCCATCTTCCTTTGTAACGGATATCTGCCCTATGTCCATTTTGTATCTTTTGCCGTCAGCATTTACAGTGATGTACGGAATATCTCGGAAGATGCCATGTTTCTCCAAATCTCCAAAGTCATAAACAATTTTTTCCTCAACGTTTATCGTGGCGTCGGTATTTACCCGAACAGTGGTGTTAAATGATTTAATCTCTTCAGCTTGAGCTTGAATTATGGAAGGAATGAGAAAGATGAAACAAAAAGAAAAAAAAATACTCAAGAACAGATTTTTTTTCATAGTGTATGGAAATATTGTACAATATCCAACATGATACTTGCTCTGATAGTATTTTTTCTGATATTGACGGCTGTCATTATTTTCGCTTTTCCTCAATTTTCTCCCATCCCCTACTATCCATCTAACATGAAAGATAAGGCTATGATTTTAAAAGGCCTGAATATCTCAAACGATCAAACTATTATCGACCTTGGGGCGGGGGATGGAGTTGTTATATTTGAAGCGGCGTATGAAGCGTTAAAAAAACATAAAAATACTCACTTTATTGCACTTGATATAAATCCAATCTTAATCGGCATTATGTGGATAAAGTGGCTGTTTCATCCTAACCGAAACAATATTAAAATAGTTTGGGGTGACATGTTTAAAATTAATTTTCGTTATCTAACTACTAACTACCAACTACCTGCCTGCCGGCAGGCAAGGCCAACTACTTTCTATCTCTACATCTCTCCCTGGCTCATAGAAAAAGCGGTGTCCCATGTCAATTCTCAATTTCCAAAGGCTCGTTTTGTCTCCTATTTTTACCCCATCAAATCAACGAAGAAATCAGAAAAAGTATTTCACGGAGTTCATAGCCTCTATACCTATTGACTCTCTCGCCAAGTTTAAGTAGGATAATTGTAATAAAAGTTTTATATTTTCTATGGATGTCCCAACGGTGGTTTCGTCTTCAGACTCTCAAATAAAGGATAGTCGTCCGGACAACAAAAGTAAAATATTGTTCTTGGTCGTCTTTGCGGTTATTGGAAGTTTTGCTGCAGGAATTATGACAGGGTCTCAAAATAGTAGTTTCACATATAATAATAGAGCTGCAAATCCAACTCTTCCTACCGCAACACCCTTAATGCCAACTCCAAAAGTGCGTCAGCTTACCGTAAGCTTCATAAAAATTGAAAAGGTTGCGAGTCCCATACGGGCGCCTGGGGGGCCAACCATCAACCCAACTCAGGGAGCTTCCCCAACACCTATCCGGTATAAGGTTTCATACAAAGAAATAAAAACTACTGGCGGCGGAATAGATGTTCTTGGGGAGACGGAGGTAACCCCAACTCCTCGCATGCTGGGTAAAAAATGTGGCAAGAGCGCGAACTGTTTGTCTCCATCACTTGTTTGTAAACTTTCTGCTGGCTCTTCGACTACCAAAACATGTCAACTAAATTCTGGTGGATCAGGAGGCGGTGGCTTTCAACAAATGCCACCTAATACCTTTTTTTTCGCATATAGCACAACACAAGTAGCGCTGCCATCACCTGCCGATACGGGAACTACCGATAGTACAACTGACCAGAATGGATTTAATCCCGGCGGGACTGACCCAAATGTAGATACAGGAGAGGATCCCCCACCTGATTTATTCAAGCCATTTTCTGCATTTGTAAATAATTACAAAGAAAGTATCTTTAAGATACAATGTAAAGAAGTAAATCCAACCAAGCCGTGCAGACCAGTTACCAAAATATCCTTAGTTGAAGACAGAAGTGGGACGAGTAACCCGGGCGGGACTGAACCGGGAAGCACTGGCGGCAGTATGGGTCAGGAGGAGCCTCTTCCGCCTGAGCAGGGGCTTACCGGTCAACCAATGGAAACGACGCTGTTTAGTCCAGAAACAGGGCTTTAAAAACAGGATTTATATATGCGAGCACTTATTGGATTTGATCGTGGTGTATCTTCGCTGTGGGCGGCTGTCATTCCACATAATGCCTTGTTTGACGCCATATTTTCTTTTTTTTCTCTCTTAGGAGGTTCTATTTATTTTTGGCTGATTATTGTTGCAGTGTTATTCATCTTCGAAGAAGTCCGAAATCACTGGTTTATTATCCATTTTATTTTCGCATTTGGCTCCGCAACACTTCTCACCAATGAGGTACTTAAAAATATGGTTGGAAGAACAAGACCGTTTCTGGAATATGGGATGCAACAAAAATTTTGTCCTTCAGATTTTTCATTTCCATCAGGACATGCCACAAGCGCCTTTGCGGCGGCTACCATACTTTCAGCTTATGATAAAAAACGTGCATGGATTTATTACGCTGGCGCAGTGTTAATCTCTTACTCGCGAATATACCTATATTGTCACTACTTGCTTGATGTAGTTGCCGGAGCGCTTATTGGCTATCTTATCTCGTCCCTCGTCTTGAAAATATCTTTTGTAAAGAAAAAAAAGGTGCGATAATTATTTCTTATCCTTGCAGCACCCTCCACCACAACACCCCCCTTTTTCATCATCACAACACTCTTCCGCTTCAAGATCAATCCGTTTTCCGTCCTCATCGTACGAATAGATTTTTTTATCCTTTTCGTCCAGCGTTTTTGCATGAGATCCGTCACAAAACGGCCGATTTTTTGATAACCCACACATGCAGATAAATACTGATTTTTTCTGCGGTTTTAACTCGAAGTTTCCTTTTGCCGTTTTGACAACAATGCGTGCCATATAAAAAAAATAAATTGATAATCAGATCGCGCTTTTTTCGACCGAGTAAAACTTTACACGATCTCCTCTAAACATAAGATCAATCTCACCCGTTGCACCATTTCGGTGCTTTGCAATGTACAGTTTGATTAACCGCTTATTTGAGTCAAGTAAATCCTCATTCTCATCTTCATAGTAGAGAAACATAACCACGTCAGCATCCTGCTCGATTGCTCCTGACTCACGAAGATCTGCAAGTTGGGGCTTCTTGGTACCGCGTGCTTCAACTGCTCGGTTAAGCTGCGAAAGTGCAATAACGGGAACCTGGAGTTCACGGGCTAGATTTTTTAAGCCCTGTGAGACAAACGACACCTCCTGTACCCGCGAATCAAATCGGCGTCCGGCATCGGCCAGTTGCAAATAGTCAACCACAATAAGCTTTACGTCTTTTTCCGCTTTCAATTTCCGTGCCTTTGTCCTCATTTCAAGAATTGAGATTCCCGGCGTGTCATCAATGTAAATGGGGGCATCAGATAACGAACCCATTGCTTCAGTTAAACGCTTATAGTCGTCATCAGATAGTTTTCCCGTCTTGAGGCGCCATGCATCAATATCTGCCTCCCCAACAAGCAACCGGTCAACCAACTCTTCCTTACTCATCTCAAGTGAAAAAAACCCAACGGGCATTTTGGATTTGATTGCGACGTTGGACGCAATGTTAAGCGCAAACGTGGTCTTTCCAATACCGGGACGAGCTGCAAGAATCAAAAGATTTGAGTTTTGCATGCCCGCAAGTTTATTGTCAAGTTCAGGATACGAAGTCGGGACTCCTCGAATATTGCCCCCATGTTTCATAAATTCTTCCAACCGCTCAAAGCTTTCACCTAAGATCTCTTTAAGTTCTATGAAGTCTCGATGGGCATGTTGTTGGGATAGAGCAAAGATCTCACTTTCCGCATGGTCGAGCAGTTTTTTTATATCTCCACGGTCATCAAAAGCAGCTTCGGCGGTACGGCTACCGAGCTCAATAAGCATACGCTTTGTATAATGATCTTTGACGATGTTTGCATAATGCGCAACATATGCGGATGTGGGAACGCTATTGATGAGGTCTGACAGATAGTTTGGGCCACCAATATCTTTTAAATGTCCCTCACTTTGAAGCTGGCTTTTGAGCGTAACCACATCAATTGGCTGCTGTTTCTCAAATAATGTGACGCATGCCCTATATATCAATTTGTGCTCCTTATTATAGAAATGGCTTTCACGCAGGAACTCGGCAACAATGGTGATTGCAGATGAATCTACTAGAAGCGCGCCAAGCACTGATCGCTCGGCATCAATATCCTGGGGAGGAACTTTGAGAGCGTCTGTGGCTATAGACATAAGGAAATAATCAACTTACTTTCATGACAACAATTTTCATCTCTTCTTCAAGGTCCTCTCGTTTTATTACTAGTTTATCAACAGGAACTGAGCCTTCTGAACCTATTTTCTTCAGAAAATCCGAAAGAGGAGCCAGCTCTTTATTCGATACATCCCAGTCCCCCTTGTTATAGTGCATAGGGACAACAATACTCGGTTCAACTTTTTTAATCAGTTCAATAGCTTCAGTGGCATCTATCGTGTAGAAACCACCTACCGGCACAAGCAGTACATCTACGTCTCCCACCTCTTCCAAAAAAGCATCATCGAGCATTTGACCCAAATCTCCGCAGTGTAAAACAGAAACTCCTTCTGACTCAAATTTAAACATGGTGTTTGCTCCCCGCTCCGATCCTTTTGTTTTATCATGATATGTTCCAAAGCCCCAGACACGTACGCCTTTTTTCTCAAACTGACCCGGCCAATCAAGGATAAGAGGGGTGCCGGTAATGGATCCGGTTTGATCATGATCTTTATGATGGTGAGATACCGTTACGATGTCTGCTTCTATTTTAGGAAATTTGAGCCCCACAATCTTTGGATCAAAGGGATCCATGACGATTTTTGCATCTTTTGTTTTGATAAAAAACGACGAGTGACCAAGATATTTGATTTCCATAGTGTAAAAAGAATAACAAACTTATATACAAAATTCAAATGACAAAGTTTACTTGCAGATATACTCCCTTATCTTCTCCTGCTCCTCTTTCGGTAATTTTTCAATTTGTTTTACCACCGACCTAACGGTACTGTCAACTATGCGGTCTTTCACGTTGTCTACTGCCTGCGATGCAACATCGGCAACAACTTCGCTCCCCTGTTTAACCGCCGACTGGACCGCTGTTTGCGATGTCCTAACGGCATTATCTAAATAGGTATTTGCGGTTTTCTTGATGCCATTAAAATCAATGGGTGCCTGGGTAGGTAGTGCATTGATTTCCTCTCCCAGTATTGAACCTGCAGGTTTTGCCGGATGTGAGGTGGCATAAACATAAAACCCCAATCCCGAAAGAAGAAGTAGTATGATAAATACGAGTTTTGATTTGGAAAACAGAGGCTTTTTATCCAACGTTTGCATGATGGTCATAAGATTGTCGTTTGAGCTAATAGAAGTAATGGGTGGCTGACGGGAGTTGAACCCGCAACATTCGCCTCCACAGGGCGACGCTCTAACCAAGTTGAGCTACAGCCAC
>PFLF01000036.1 GCA_002784505.1 Candidatus Roizmanbacteria bacterium CG_4_10_14_0_8_um_filter_39_9 | reverse complement strand
TGCTGGTGGACGCTGAGGGGCTCGAACCCCCGACATTTGCGATGTAAACGCAACGCTCTACCAACTGAGCTAAGCGTCCAAGATTCTCGTGTGGGCGTGGAAGGAATCGAACCTTCGCTCTGTTCTTTATCAGAGAACTGTTTTACCATTAAACTACGCGCCCAAATATCACGAAAATGACAACTCCCATTATAACATAAGAGTTCGTGGGAGATAAATAAACGACTGAGTTTATTAAACATACATCGACGCAACAATCAAAACAGAGTTTATGTAGCATAGAAGCCCTAGACAATTGTTTTAGTATATCGATAAACTAAAACATGGCCCACATTTCAAAATACAAACTGAAACCACAGACATATGACAAGTTGTTTCAGCTGTTTTTTGAAGTAATGACAAGCAGCAGGTCGCGAGGAGATTTTAATAAACTTATGAATGATTTGCTTTCACCTGTCGAGCGTATAATGATTGCAAAACGCATTGTTTTGGTTTACCTTCTAATTAAAGAGATCGATTACCGAATTATCTGTAGAACATTAAAAGTATCAAGTACGACAGTTGCAAAATTTAAATTACTTATAGAACGAAGCGAGGGACTTGTTCCCTTACTATCAAGAACAGTGCGCAATGACAAGATTAAGCTATTCATGATCGACCTTATAAATGATCTCATGCCTCCCGGACGATATGGCACCAACTGGTCAAGTGCGTGGCATCGAAGACGCATCGTAAGAAGAATGAAAGACGAGGGAATATAAAATCAGTTTGCTTTAGTATAACAGTATACTAAAGCAAACAAGCTAGGAAATAATTAAGTACAATTCTATTGTTTATATCTTTTTAATGCAGTTTGAATTATCAGATCAAGTAATTTTTCGTATTCGATTCCTGCTGTTTTTGCAGCCAATGGAAAGTATGAAGTTGTTGAAACTTCGGGGGGCAGAAGGCCGGGAGGGGAGTTAACTTCAAGCACATACGGATTGTGTTTTGCGTCACACCTGACGTCCATCCGACACCAATCCCGTATTTGAAGAGCCTTCCACGTTGCAAAGCACAGTGACTCAACTTTTTTTGATACCTTATTGCTTAAGGGTGCGGGACACCGCAAATATTCACTATGTCCTCCTTCTTCTTCAAATATCCACTTCACTTCAAATGAGTCGATAGGATTTATGCCTTTGGGCAAAAGCGCATGGTTGGGAGAGATGATGGGGAGAATCCGGGGAGGGTTTCCGATCATGGAGATGGAGTATTCGGCGCCTGTCAGAAACGGCTCAACCAATACCGATTCACGTTTAAATGTTTGTTGGATCCGTGTGATCTGTTTTATGAGCTTTTTTTGTGTGTGAACAACGCTGTCATTTGTTATTCCTGCGCCTGATCCTTCAGACACCGGTTTGACTATTAAGGGGAAGACCATATCTCCATTCAGTTTCTCATCGGCATTTTTAAACAATTGATAGGGAGGAGTTGCAATATTGTTTGCAATCAGAATTTCTTTTGCCTTTGCTTTGTTAAGCATTAGAGCTTGGGAAAGGGGACTTGATCCGGTGTATGGAATTTGTAGGATCTCAAGAATTGCCGGTATCTGTGCCTCACGATCAAGTCCAAATAACCCCTCGGAAAAATTAAAAGCAATATCAATCCGCTTCCTATTTCGCAGTAATTTACCATATGCCCTTTCATCAGCTTCAATGGGGATGATATTATATCCGCAATTTTTGAAGTGTTTGATAATCCACTTAAGGGTTATTGGATCATCAAAATCGGCTTCAAGCTGTGTTCGTGGATCATATGGATCGGGATAACGATGGCGGACATTGTATAGAAAAGCTATAGTAATTTTTTTCATATAAAAGTAAATCTTATCGGTCAAGGATACGGTTTAGTGACCTCTCAAGCGCAATCGCGTTCTTTTTATTCTTTCCGATTACTGCGTAAGACAGTCCATGATTACGGATGACCGACTCTGAGCTAATAATAATACCTGTTTTTGTCTTTTGAGAAAAGAGGATTGGTTCTAGTTTGTGGTAGACTGCCTGAAACGAGTGATCAAAAGTCGCGGGGAGATCCCGGTAACGGCTGATGACAAACGCTTTGGAAAAAAACTTGGCTCCTATGAGTTTTTTTGTTATCCGGTACACATCAGTACCTCCATTTTGTCTCAAGTTTGACTCGTTCACATATAGTTTTTTGTCCGCTCCGTATATCGTATCAATATCTAAATGTCCCCGATATCCAGAGGATGCAAATTCCTGGGCAATTAAACGGGTGACTTTTAAAAAGTTTGTTCGTATTTTTTTAGCAACTGAATCTTTATTCATTTCCATGCCATAAAACTCACCCTCCGGAGTCACAATCATATTGCAGTAGTAGTACATATGCGTTCGACCTTTTTGATCAATATAATATTCAAGACTGGGGAAGCAGGAGGAGTTTTTCGGATTTATGGGAATAAATTTTTCAACCACGATTGGGTTTTTTTTCCAGTAATTATTTTTATTAAATAATTCACGAAGTTGTTTTATCCGTTCAGTTTTGTTCGCGGGGAGTTTGCCTTTGCGAAATATATGGACGCCGTATCCCGCACATCCTCTATTTGTTTTAACGACGATCGATTGAAATTTCTCATACATTTGAGATGCTTTTTCGGCGGCTTTCAGCCTTGATTTAAAAATATATCCTTCAGGGATCAAAAGAGATGGATTATTTATATGCAATTTTTCAACTAGAGTTCTGAACCCTGCCTTACTACCGTATGGTTTAACCATCCCGATGTCACGTTCTTGTGGTGAGTGCGGCATGATAACCGTGAATCCGAGCCTTTTTAATGTAGTGGCAACCTTATATATATGGGGAGTATTTGCGTATGCTGAAAGAGAGACACTTTCGTATGATTGTGCAAGGGTTTTTAACTTCTGTAATATTTTCCTGTCGTGCGTAATATTCAGTGAAATAAAGTTTGTCCTTTTTTTAGGAGTAAGAACAGTTACCTTGGTTTGAGATAGATTTTCAAAATAGGAAATAAATTCTCCCGAAACTGCAACCGGTGAAATAAAGACAAATTCATCTAAATTTGCCCCCGTATACATATAACAGTCTGCATATTTATCCGAGGAATGAATTGTTTCCCTCTGCAGTTTTTTACTTGTTATTCCGGATATGTATGACCATTCATCCTCGACCGAGTTGTAAATATAGACATGCAGTATGCGGTGTAGGTTTTTCATGAAAAAAATTAATTGCGCAGAAGTTGCTGCATCTCCTCTTCTATGGCGTATGCCCGGCGTTTGGTGTTTCCGAAAATGATATAAATAAGTTCCTTCTGCCGGATAATATTTTCTGAGCTGATCACCAGCCCCTCTTTTGTCTTCTTATTAAATAAAATCGGTTCGAGCCTTTTTAATACTTTGGTAAATGATGGACGCTTCATAGATAATTTATATTTGCTGCGGCTGATGACAAAAGAGTCGGACATAAAGTCTTTTCCGATCAGTTCAAGTGCCATTTTATATACGTCGGTCCCTCCGGTATTTCTCGTATTGGACTCATTCACAAAAACCTGATTATATTTGGTTGCAATCATATCAATATCAAAATGTCCTCGGTATCCTTCAGCAGCATACCGTTCTGCTATGTAGAATCCGGTATCTATGATGCGTGCGGCAAGCCGTTCATTTATGACGTCCTCATGCATATCGATTCCATAAAACACCCCTTCTTTGGTCACCATCATCAGACAGTAGTAAAGCATTTCAATCTTTCCGCTTTTTAAAATCTTAAACTCGATATTGGGAAAACTACTGCCGTTATTAACATTTACGGTGATCAGATCCTCGATGATGATAGGATAGCGTTCCCAGTAATCATCCTCGTTTAAGTATTTGTAAATGGCTTTTTCACACTGTTTGTAATCTTTTGGAAGTTCGCCGTCCCGGAATATAAGGACGCCGTTTCCGCTTGAGCCTTTATTCGTTTTGATTACCACTCCGTTGTCCTTGATATATTTGTTTGCGGCGATGCGCGATGCATCAAGTTTTCCGACACAAATAATTCCTTCAGGCATGATAAAGTCGGGTTCAAGTGCCGTGCTTTGCTGTGCAAGCTGCCGTATACCCGATTTACTACCGAAAAAATTTACGGTCCATGAACAGTCAACTTCCGGCGCCTCGGGAGTTTGCACATTAATTCCTTTTGCTTTCAGTTTTTCTTTAAGGTCAAGAAATTGTGGAGAGGTGGCATAGCTTACCAGCGTAACGCGTTTATACCGTTTTGCCTTTTTTAATAATTTATGAAAGAGGGCCTTGTCATTATACAGATCCTTGCAAATAAGATTTGAATTCTTCTTGGGAACCAGTATCTCAATTTTTTTGGCGCCGACCAGATTCTGAAAATACTTTTTAAACGCCGGTGAGATGGGCTTGGGGGAAATATAGACAAACTCTTCCTGATCGGCATTTGCAAACAGATAACACTCTGCAGAACTATTGTCATTTTCTATTTCTTTTTTTTGTTCGTCTTTATTTGAGATGGCGCTAATATAAGACCACTCATCTTCAACAACATTGTATATGTAGATGAGCAGTTCGTTTCGGTGTGAAGATCTGTTTCCATTTTTTTTCATTTTTTTTTGAAAGCTACTACATTATTACGTATTTTACTCAAATGTCAAGACCTATATTATAGTTACAAGATACAGTTTCTGTTATATGGAGAATTTAGGGGTGTGAAGTGACGGAAAAAATAGTTTTACAACACCATTAAAATAATTCATGATTTTTTGTTTTTGGTCCTCCACATCCTTCGTAATATATGGAACATGCACTCGATGATGTAAAATTCCATCTTCATAATCAGCAATTATTGTTTTCAATTTTCCTTCGGGAGTTGCTACAAGGAATAATCCCACATCATTTATTCCCACCCGATAATCAACACAAAGTTGAAGTATATGATCTAATTCATGTAAAAATTCTTTTTCATTTCGAGGTTTTACATTATGCCATTCACTAAACCAATCGCGACCTTCCCGTTTTTCAACACGCGAAACATCTGGGGCACTTACCACAAGGTTAGTCAATCCGTTTGTAAGGTCGGTCATCTCGTAAAATTCACCGCCCCATGCAACTTCAAAGTGAGGTAATACGGGAAAACCACAATCTCGAAGATACGTGTGCGCAGATTTTACCTGAATTGCTTTGTCATCAGGCCATTGATATGGGATTTTATAACAAACACTCGGTCTTTTTGTAAGATCTAAGAAGATATCCGCACTCTGACCATGCCCAATTTGGATCATTTTAGGCTCTCCTCGACCGGGGATATTTTCCATTGTAGTTCTTCGTCCGGTTTCTGCCATATTTCAAGTTGCATTGTATATTACTATAAGATAGAATACAACTACAAATGATAATTTTAGGCCTTTGCGGCATGCCAAAGAGTGGAAAAGGGGAGGCTTCAGACATACTTGAAGGTAAGGGATTTGCACATATTTCTATGTCTTCTTTACTAATGGGGCAGATTATGAAAGATCAACGTCTAAAAGCTCATGAAATTAATCGCGCTCTCATGCTTACATCAGCCCGTAATTATCGTAAGACAGAGCCAGGTATGCTGGCTCGGCTTTCAATGGAAGCAATCAGTCAACTTCATCCAAATACAAAAGGAGCCATTGTGGATGGTATCCGGAATCTTGGTGAGATAGAGACTCTTATTAGTATGTGTGGAGAAAGAGGTGACGAACTTCATTTATTGGGAGTTAAGGTTTCTGATGATTTTGAAATAGATTGTAAAATCAGATTTCAGAGGCTCGAAGCAAACCTTAAACAAAGAAACGATGGAACATTTGATCCACCAAATTGGGAGGCGTTTAAAGAAAATAGCAGATTAGAATGGGATGATCCAGACCCAGCAGGCATTCATGTCAAACCATGCTTGGATGATATTCAGAGAAGATCTTTCGGAAGAATACTTGAAAATGGTTTAAAAAAAGATGGCACTCTCAAGGAGATTGACGAGTGGCGACACGATATAAATGAATATGCTGCTTCACTTGAGGGACAAACGCACCATCCTGAAAAATAAATACATAATTTATATGGTCATTTTACCCCTTGACTCATCGACTACGAGGGTTTAACATATCATTACCAATCTATGATGAACTTAGAAGTGAAGAATTTCCCTGGCAAAGGCGATGCACTCATCTACTTCATCGCGAAAGAAAAACTAAAAAACGACGCAAAACTTAAACAACTAGACGCTCTAACCAAGGGTGCACTGAGTCAAAAAATAAAATTGCATTTATTTGAAGCGGGGGCAGATGAAATGGTTTCGATCGAAATGGTAAGTCCCTATAAGCATATAGTTTTGTATGGGTTGGGAAAAACTTCCTCAGTCACGCAGGCAACTTTGAGAAACGCGGTCGCAAATGCGGTCCGGTTTTCTGAAACACTTCGCGCTTCATCTGCCACTTTTTTTTATCAGGAAGAGTTTAAACATATTCCTTTATTTGATCTTGGGAAAAGTTTAGGAATAGGAGCGTCCATGGGCAATTATCATTTTGATAAATTTAAAGGAAAAGAGACGCTCAAAAAAGCACATAGACTTTCGCATATATGTATATATATAGAAAAAGCAATTCCGAAGGAACTTCAGGAGGGACTGGCGTTTGGTGAACTTATTGCAAAAGGAATGCAGACTGCATCGAACTTAGTCAATGAACCGGCGTCCCACATTCATCCTATTGAGCTTGCTGAGCTTGCAACAAAAATTGCAGACTCATCAAAGGAGAAGATATCTGTACAGATCCTGGAAAAAGCAGAGTGTAAAAAGTTGGGAATGGGAGCATTCTTGGGAGTCGCACAAGGTAGTATTCAAGATCCTAAGTTTATATTACTAAAGTATTCTCCAACGACCCACGACAAACGACTGAAAGCTAAAAAAATCTGTCTCGTAGGCAAGTCAATCACATTTGACTCAGGAGGCTTGTCTCTTAAACCTCCAGGCTCAATGGAAGATATGAAGACGGACATGACCGGTGGGGCAACGGTGCTTGGGATTTTTCAAGTTCTTGCAACAAATCCATTTTCACCTCATGAAGTATGGGGAGTGCTACCCGCATGTGAGAACATGGTTTCAGGGGGTTCAATGAGGCCAGGAGACATCGTAACCGCCCTAAACGGAAAGACGATTGAGGTATTAAATACCGATGCGGAAGGAAGGCTTGCCCTTGCCGATGCCGTGTCCTATGCGGAAAAATATATCAAGCCGGATATAATGATCGACATTGCAACTCTTACCGGAGCTTGTATGGTGGCACTTGGCAAAGATATCTCCGGCATTTTTGGAAATGACAAATCTTTTATAAAGCAATTTTTGGAGATAGCAAAGATTGAGGGCGAGGAAATGTGGGAGCTTCCCTTGTATAAGCCGTATGCAAAATTTTTGAAAAGTGACATTGCAGACCTCAAAAATATTGCAAACGCCGGTGGAGGAGGGGCAATTACAGCAGCACTTTTCATTGCAGAATTTGTCAATAAAACGAAATGGTTACACATCGATATTGCGGGGCCATCTTTTCGGGATAAGCCCTCAAATGGTGTGGTGGTAAAAGGGGGGAATGGGGTCGGGGTTGCGTCCATTATTAATTTACTTAAAAACAGTAAGCCATATAATCCATGAAACTGCATAACATCCTTCAAACACAAGACATAATCAAAGTGTCGGTTGACGATACATTATCTGTTGCCTTAAATAAGCTGGCAAGTTCACACGATGCCGCCTTTGTTTTTGATAAAGATAAATATATGGGAGTAGTTAATCCATATTACTGCGTAATCAAAACATCATCTCCCTCAAATGCGAAGCTAGTTCACTGTCTGTACCATGCACCGCATGTAAAACTCAACTACCCCATATCTAAAATTGCGCAGCTCATGATCGAATCGAAGATCCATTACCTTCCCGTATTTGATGATAAGGATCAATTTATGGGGATCGTATCGGCCCGCGGACTTCTTCGAGCGCTTGAGTATTTAGACATTTTCATGACCAAAGTCTCAGATTTGTTAGCGAGAAAAAAATTACCGCTCGTGATGGTATTTGAAGATGATTCATTGGCGGTGGCCTTGCAAAAATTTAAAGCATCAAGAATATCTAAATTGGTTGTGGTGAATAAAGAAATGCGGTTAAAGGGAATTTTGAGTTATTATGACTTAATCTCTTATCTTGCATCCCCAAAAAAAAGAGACAGATCGGATCGTGCAAATGATAGACCGGGACTTCAAAACAAAAGCGTGAGGCATTTTCTGAAGACAATGGTACTGACGCTCAACAAAGACGATTATCTCCGGGATGCGCTCCATCTCATTCTCGAAAAGAAAATCGGAAGCGTGGTTATTATTGATTCCCAATATCATCCGATAAACATCATCACCACAAAAGATTTATTATCACTATTTGTCAGGGAAAGTACCAAGGAGACAATCGAGCTTACCAGTAAAAATCTCTCAAAAGAAAGCAGAAGGACACTGGGCGGATTTTTTGAACACTTGAAGTTAAGCCTCAAAAAGATTCCCGATCTCGCAAAAGCAAAATTATTTATCAAAGAAGAAAAAGACGGGGGACTATTTAAGGTCATGTTATCCCTTATTCCCAAGAAAGGTCCGCCTAAAATTATTGAAGGAGAAGGAAAAAATCTCACTAAAGTGTTAAATAAGGTAAAAAAAACGGAGGGGTAAGTAATATAATAAGAAAATGAACAGGAAAACAGTTCTTCTTATTCTTATATTTTGCCTCGCTGCTTTTTTCCGTCTTCAAAATGTCAATTGGGATTCAAATGCGCATCTTCATCCCGATGAACGGTTTCTCACCATGGTCGGAAATGCCATGAAGCTGCCCCAGACATTCGGGGACTATCTTGAGCCAAAGACATCAACATTTAATCCAACAAATATCGGATACCCGTTTTTTGTGTACGGGACATTTCCTATTATTGTAAATAAGTTAATTGCCATTGTTGCGGGCACTGATAATTATGAGACGTTTGTATTACAAGGAAGAGTGCTTGCAGCCCTTGCTGATCTGACAATTCTTATATTTCTTTTCAAATCGGTTGAGTTATTGGAAAAGAAAGCAAAGTTTGAAAAAAATGTCAAATATTGGGCAATATTTTTGTACAGCATCGCCGTTCTTCCCATACAACTCTCCCATTTTTTTGCAACAGATTCTTTTTTAAACATGTTTATGTTCGGATCTTTCTATTTTGCGCTGCGATATGATAGTAAAGAGCAGCTTCAGGATGTTTTGGGGAGCGCGATTTTTTTGGGACTGGCAATTGCATCAAAAATGAATGCAGTATTCATACTTCCTCTTGTATGTTATTTCTTTGTGAAAAAAATTCTTTTCGAAAAAAGAGATATTAAATCATTTATATTATTGGGGTTATTATTTGTCCTGGTAGGTTATACAGTCCTACGATTATCAGCTCCTTATTATTTCCAAACTGGAAATATGTTTGATTTTTCACTTAATGGCGAGTTTGTAAACAACATTAAATCCTTAAAATCCTATGAAAATCCCGATATTTGGTATCCTCCCGCCGTTCAATGGATTAATACCAAGGCGTTTGTTTTTTCTCTGGTTAATCTCGCTCTTTTTGGTTTGGGCATTCCCTGTTTTATTGCGCTCATTTGGGGAATAATAAAAAGTTGGGAGAATCATTATCTAAGGATAGCTGTTATATGGGTTTTGGGGATATTTATCTACCAATCTACTCAATTTGTGAAGGTGCTGCGGTATTTTATTTATTTATATCCATTTTATGCGATATTTGCTGCAACTGGGATCCAATCAATTATGAGGCACGTATTGCGGGTTAAGTGGTATTTTGTGCCACGGAATCGCAAAGGAATCGTCATTCATATATTGACAGTCGGTGTGCTGCTGATTTGGCCCTTATTGTTCACCTCGATCTATCTTAATCACCATACCCGCGTTACAGCGTCTGAGTGGATTTACAATAATCTACCAACAGGATCAAAGATATTAAGCGAATATTGGGATGATGGATTGCCTGTTTATAATATCGGTCTGAATGGAAAACAGTTTGTCGGAGATTCTCTCAAGGTATTTGATCCGGAATCCTCGGCAAAATGGGAGACAATTGCTGCACAACTTAAATCCGCCGATTACTACATTCTGTCATCTAATAGGGGGTGGGGGAGCATTCCTGCGGTACCCAAAAAATATCCGGAAACGACACAATTTTATAAAGAATTATTCAGTAGTCAAACTACATACCGGCTTATAAAGGAATTCTATCCCAGTTATTATCCATATACAGGAATGTCAACCTTGAGTAAATATTTATTAAGCAATTGGTTTGATGAGTCATTTACCGTGTATGATCATCCGACCGTATTGATATTCAAAAATGAAAAAAATACTCGCTGAAACTTATAAAAAAACCATTGTTCCTTTCCTGCTCTTTACTTTTATTTTTACCGCGTATTTTTCATCAAGTGTGGGGCTCATCAACTCAGGTGACACACCTCAATACTTTACAACGGAGGCCCTGATTAATAATCACAATTTAGATTTGCGACCATTTGAAAGCGATCCCCATTTTTTTGTATGGCCAGATTACTTCATGATTAATGATCAAAAACTTTCGTTTAGGGGTTATATGTTAAGTATTCTGATGATTCCAATTCATTTATTGGCGCGTTATATTTCACCACTATTTTCGTATAAAAATTTTGCTACAGAAGTTGTAGTGCCACATTTTAAGTATGAGCTTGCTGTTGGCTCTTTTTTTACCATATTATCGGCGTCAGGCTTATTTTTTATATGGAAATCAATTGTTGATATAACTAAAAAAAAATATATAGCACACATAATAATATTTATTACAGCATTTGGATCCTATATATGGAAATACGCCGCATACTATTCTCGACATGGAATGACTGTTTTTATTTTGGGACTTTGTACTTATTCATTTATAAAAATGCAGTATCACGATAGATGGAAACATGTAGCAAAACTCACGTTTTTTTTATGCTGGGCGATAAGCTTTGGGATAGATACCATATTGTTTATTTCTCTTACGGTTATCATCATTTCAATATACGGATATAAACTGTTTGTAAGAAAACATATTCTCTTCAAAAAATCTTCACTTGATATGTTAAAAATTATCCCCCCCGCGTTTAGTATAGCAGTGATCCTCATATGCGTTATCTTAAATCTAAACGCCTATTGGTACAACAGTATTCAATCTAATCAAATGCCACAAAGTAGTTTTTATTTTTCGAACGTTGCACAAAAGAATCGGTTCAAAGTGATCCTGAGTGCTCCCATTTTCCCCACACTATCTACCGTGTTGTTTAACGCCGGAAAAATAAATTCTGTTAATTTTCAAAACTTCGATCATCTACCGGACTCAATCGCAAGGGCAAATTCATTGAGCTACGCTAAAATATATAACTTTTTTGGCTTATTTGTTATTTCGCCCATTTTATTGTTTTCAGTATATGCTCTTTGTTTTAAAAGAAATATAATTGAGAACAAGGCTCTCATGTTTACATTATTGATGTTTTTGCTCAATATCATAGGGAATGCAAAATACTATGTGTTTTGGGGGGGGAATCAGTATGACATACGTTATTTTTATCCTTACTCCATATTGCTGGCAATACCCTTAGCGCTTACCATTAAAAATGCAATGGCGTCAACTTGGTTTATTAAATTATCCTTTGTTTTTATCCTTGGATCGTTGTCACTTTTTTCAATATTTATGGGTTGGCTTGGTGTAATAAATATGTTTAAGCCCGCTTTAACCGGAGAACGGAGAATATGGATGGATCTGTACGATTTCCGTACAGATTATCGACTGTATTCACCTACAGAGTACATCAACGCTACATTTATGAACAGAGCAAACGCGTGGATTTCCGTCATTTTTTGTATTTTATGCTATGCAACATATCTTTTGTACAAAATCAGTCGCATAAAGCACAAGGCTAGATGAGCGTTTAACCCTGGTTAAAAAACTATAAACTATTCCAATCAATAATTATGGAATTTGGAGGCATTGTAAAAGGCACATTTGGTTCATCGACGAAAATATGTTTTGATTTTTCAAGTGGATAGGTATTAAGCCATGCACCACTAAAACACCACCAGTTTCCGCAGTCTTTCATGAGAAAAACTTTAGTTTTTTGGTCTTTTTCTGCTAAATGTTTAAAACGACCATCAGAAAAGTTAAATCCTTTAAGCTCTTTTACTGTAGATGGCACAAAAATCATATCTCTATATTCGGGTGTTTTTAGGCCAAACCATTGAAATTCAAATAGCATTAGTTGAAAAACTAGAAAAAATATTTCCCCACATGCAATTACCTTGAAAAAGGTATGACGAGCGAATGTACGAAATAACGTAAAAAGCATTGCTCCGTAGAGCATGCAAAAAAGAGGCACAGATTCGTATATAAAGCGAGGCCCGTACATAAACCAGCTTCCATCGTAAAAAAACCATACGCCAATTACCCCAATTATCATGAGTTGAATGACGATCATTATTCTCTTTATATATTTTTGGGCAAACGGTAAACAAATTACGGAAATAAAGAATAATCCAAATGATAAAAAATAGTTTTTAAGAAAAAAAAGTGAAAATGCAACTAGATTTGAAAAACCCTGCAACATTCCATATCCCAATTTATATTCTGATCCAAATCCTATCTTTGGAGTCACAAAAGAGTAGTTTGAATATGGAGTTGCGAACACAGAACCTGTTGAAAGTTTATTGTAAATAATAAAAACCACGAATGGAAGTATCGCACCCAGCATGACATAGAGCAATTTTTTCAACGCATCTTTCAAACAACGGGTTTGTATTAGTTCGAATATTTCATATATAAAATAAATCAAAAGGACCGGGACGAAGGTAAGTGGTCGTGTTTGAGCTAATAGACCAAGACTAAATCCAAGAATGAGGTATAGATACTTTTTCTTAAAAGTATAGGGAAGAAATGAGAGTAGGAGATAAAAAGCAGCTGTGTTATGTGACATAAAATCAATAGTTTGGGTCTGAAAAAAAGGAGAAATAAGAAACATAACTCCCGAGAGACTGGCAAAAAAAAGAGATGATGTTATAACAAAAACATGAATGGTAACCAAAATGACACATGCCGCGCCAACAAGAGGAGGGATAAGTTCAAATATCCCAAAAATATTTCCCAAACTAAGTAATAGTGGATGTCCAAGCAAGTAGTCTTTGGTGAAATAGGAATTGTGTTGATCGTACCAATGTTGAAAAAAACCGTTAAAATGTTCTGTGCGTAAATATTGTGGAATCTCTGAATAGGGAACTGTAAGTTTTCCGGATGCGATCATTTTACTCAAGATGATGTAGCTTACAGCATCAGGGACATGGGGTACTTCATCAGTATATGTAATCATGAGATACCGTGAGATTCCAAACGATAGTGCTCCCAAAAGGAGTGCCCCAATAATTATACTCTTTGTTAAAACGATCTTTTCCCGCACCGTTTTTACTGGACGAGACGCCTCAAATATGATAAGCGCCAGAAACATTAAATAGACGATTGAAATAAAAGGAAATGCCTTCAAAACAAGCCATGCAATCCATTTTAGCCCGTTATAGAGGGTTATTTGCAATCGTTCGGTAGTAGTATTTTTTAATATACCATCCGCATCTTCCCACCCTACGTTCAGATGGCGATAGGGGTTTCCATAGAGCGAAAAAACGGAATCTCCCCTAAAGACAAGCCTAAACGAAAAAGGATTATGGAGTGTTACGTGTTCTGTGAAGTTTGCAGATTTTGATAACTCATATTCAGTTTTGTTGAGGTTTGATTCATGGACAAAATAGGGAGAATTAAGTTCTCCCCACCAGTTTGCAACGTGCACCGAATCAAACTTGAAGTTCTCTGGCAACTGTGCTTTTGAAATAAGATTACCGTCAAACGACACAAAAAGAATTGTTCCACTTCGCTGCACGGTAAGTTGTGGGTAAATTCCGTCTTTTGACCAAAACCAAACACCATACATTACTAGATAAATAACAGTAAGCAAAACTGCCTTTTTACTTTTGAAGAACGAAAAACGATGCAGAGCAGTCTTGAGTAAGTGAAACAAAGTCATTCTTTATTCTAGTATAAATCCAACTGGCAAGGGGAGCATTATGTTTCCTCAAAAAAGGTGTAGACCAGTTTTTAAACAATGAATAATGAACCAGCGAGGGGATCGACAGATAATGAAATAAATCCAACCACTTAGCTGTCGTGTTGTTTACATATCCTATTTCTTCAGCAATTTCAAACCCCGCTTTCTTAAATAATGTCTCCCACTGTTTTTTTGAAAGAAGGCTTTCGTGCACCTGTCGTTTATTCATCCATTTTGCGTAGCTATTCCCAAATATAGTCGTCCCAAGCATCATCTCACTCCAGTTTGAAGTCATGACAGAGGTCAAGCAGTATCCGCCCTTACCAAGTATCCGGTAAATTTCTTTTACTGACCGTGCAATATCTGGGATATGTTCAAAAACGCAGTTTGACACAACGGTTTCTACTGAAGCATTTTTAAGAGGGATAGTAAGTCCGTCATAAAGTATTATTTTCTTATATATTCCGCGTCTTTTTGTTTCCTCTATACGAGGGTTATTATTAACTTCCAGGCCAATATGTAATTTCTTTTTATCAAATGCAACTTGTGCAAAAAAGCCATCTCCACATCCAAAATCGAGAACAGTTCCCTTCATATATTTATTGAAATAATTAAACAAAAAAGCCTCCTGAGGTCGGATGAATGACATGAAAGCCGGCCGCTCTTTGAGATATGCTGATATATATTTTAAAAGAAGGGAGTGATGGCTACGGGATAAGTTTTTCATAGAATCGGTAGACAGTATTTATATCAAATAATTTTATTGCTTTATTTTTCAACAGATCATTTCCATACTTCTCTTTGTTCTTAAGTACAGATGATATTGCAGATGATAAAACGGAAATATCATAGGGACGCACCAATATACCCATTTTGGTAAGTTTAATAGGCATCCTCACTCCCGGGAGGTTGCTTGCAATGACAGGAGTTCCCGCACACATAGCCTCAGCCTGTACCATACCAAACGCTTCAGTTTGATTGACAGACGGAAGAACTAACACATCAATCGATTCATAAAATGCGCGAAGTTTTTGCCCGGACAAACTGCCTAAAAATAAATAGGGGATAGGAGATGAATCAAGGCGTTTTTGTATTTTCTCATAATAGATTTCTTCTCCTGCAACATTTTTTCCGTATGGTCCGGCAAAAAGAAGAAAAATACTCTTCATATTTTTAGCCGCCTCAATAAGATATTCAACCCCTTTTTCTTTTGAAATTCGTCCGCAAAAACCAATAATTTTGTTTCCAGCAGTTTTGATTTTTATTTCATCAGCGATTGTACTGTCGGCAATTTTTTCTGTAATAAGGGGAGGAAGTACTGTTTTTATTTTTTTTACAAATCCGCGTATCATCGGAATACTTTGAATATAATTTTTCGTGTATGCAACAATAGTTGTTGAAAAGTAAAGCTGCAAATAGACCGAGAAGTTCAGTACTCCGTTAATGAATTTTTGGGTAAGATTATTATCCAAGAAAACCTGACAATGATAGATTGAAATAATTTTTTTTCCAAATAATTTTGCAAATAGTGCAAGCGGTAGTCCTTCGGCATTGGGAATATTCAATATAACTACATCATGCTTTCGCACCTCCTGATAAAATCGTATCCAGGATTGGGGGGAGATAAAACCCTTCGAAACAGATATTAAGGAGTTCATTCGATGAATATTTAATCCTTCAATTTTTTCACACGATTTAAGATTGCTTTTGTATTTAAACGTTAGAACCGTTACCTTATTTTGTTTTGCAAGATGAGTCAGAACTTTGTAGGGGTAAGTAGTTACACCGGAAATATACGGATAAAAATAGGGAGAAAAAAAAAGTATTTTCTTCATTTTTTATTGATTAAAAAGATACTGTCGTTGCCAGTCAAGCAATATATCAAGTCCTTTATGAAATGAAGTTCTAGGAACCCATCCAAGTATTTTTTTTGCTTTTTTGTTTGCCGAAATAAACAGTTTTTGATCTCCCGGACGCTCTGTATTAAAAGTTAATTGAATCGGATGCCTGGTTTTTTTTTCGAGGGTTGCAATTACTTGAAGAAGCGAAAAAGAGTTTGTTATTCCGCCCCCAACATTTATAGCATTTCCTTTTATCTTTTCAATTTTCTCAATAGCTTTTGAATAAGCGTCAATAAGATCACCCACATATAACAGGTCTCTTACCTGGTATCCGTCTCCAAATATAGTGAGCGGTTTTTTTGCAAGTGCCTGTTTTGCAAAAAATGCTACCCAACCCTGATCTTCAACACCTATTTGAAAGGGCCCATAAATGCACGATTGACGAAACACTATCGTTTTAAGTCCATATATGCGTCCATAGTCAAGCATATAACTATCAATGGTTCCTTTCGAGCAACCGTAGGGGGAAATAAAATTTAACTGTTCATTTTCATCTATTCCCATAGGGTGACACATATCTTTATACTGCGAATTTTTTTTATCCAATTGAAGATCATGATTTTCCAGATTTCCGTAAACTTTATTTGTTGATGAATAAAGTACCGCCGCTTTCGGATTATATTTTCGAACAGTTTCAAGCAGAGTAAATCCACCTACAATATTTGATGAAAAGTCAAGTGTTGGATTTGTAATTGAGGTAGTGACAGCGGTTTGCCCTGCTAAATGGATTATTACATCTGTCTTTTTCAATTCAGAAAGATACTTATTAGTATCTTTCACATTTGCCTTAATGATTTTGATATTTGCAAACTTTCGGGTAAGATATTTTGCATTGAGTTTTACTCCCGGCCGGGAAAAATCATCAACAAGGACAATTGAATTTTTAATTGATGTTGCAAATGTGATTGCAGTATTTGTTCCGATAAATCCAACCCCGCCGGTAATAAGATATTTCATATGATGGATTTTATCGCAGCTTTTAAACTCGCAAATTTTAATGGGTAATCGACAAAAAAATCAAAGATATTATATATCCAAAGAATCTTGGTTTTAGACTTGTTATTTACAAATCGTACAATATCAAAATTATCTTCTATAAAAAAATCAAGATCTAATTTTTTGATCATTTTTTCTTTATACATATGCGGTTGTTCATCATTTTTATTAAAATATACGTTTTCAAAAACGGTATCGAGGTTATTCTTATTAATCCACCGCATAAGGTCAGTCCCAAAAAAACTAAAACGCGAAGTAACAAGGTAGGCGATTATTTTTTTTTCCTTCACAAGCATTTTTAACTCATTCATTCCCGGCGCAATAAAAATACTTGACCTATGAAACTGCTTCCACGCCCATTTTTCAAAAGGGGAGTGAGGGTAATAAAATTTAAGTTTTGTTTTGTGAAGAAGCAGGCGTTTCACAATTGATATGAGCGGGCGCATAATGCGCGCAGGGTTATATAAAATAACGCCGTCAAGATCAAATCCGACCCGCAGGATCTTTGATTTCATATTCTTGGTCATTGTATCAAATTATTGTGCCATTTTGGTATACTTAACACTATGCTCCCTGTTTTACTCAATTTTGGATTTGTCAAAATTTATACCATGGGCGTTTTCCTGGTGCTTGCTTTTTTTTGGGCAAGCTTTGTTTTGTGGAAGGTCATACGATTAAGTTCGTATAAAGAAGGGGATGTTTTTGATATGTTATTCGGGGGAATCTTGAGCGGTCTTTTTTTCGGAAGATTGGTCTACGTCATCATGAATTTTGGAGACTTTGGGTTTAATATTTTGCGGTTTATTTTGATAAATGGGTATCCAGGTTTATCTCTTTACGGAGCAATTATCGGATTCATATTATCACTTTTACTTTCTTCATATCTGAGAAAAATTGTGTTTACTAATTTAGTTGATTATTATATTCCTTCTTCTTTTTTGGCGGTTGCTATCGGCAAATTGGGAAGTTTTTTTTCCGGGTCCGAGGCGGGACTTAAAACAACATTTTTGTTAAGTGTCCGCTATGGTGGTCTTGCAGGAGCACGGCATCTTACCCCACTTTACGAAGCGCTGTTCTTTTTTGCCGGAGCGGCAATTGCTTACCGGCTCCTTTTTGAAATCCGCCGCGAAAAATATCGCTCCGGATTTACTCTTTCATTTTTTGCTTGGTATACGGGAGCTGTTTATTTTATATTTGACAATTTGAAACAAGATCATTTATACTTCTTGGGTTACAGTTTTAATAAAATTATGTCCGGAGTATTGCTCTTGACATTTAGTTTTTACTTTGTGTATTATTTCAGAAGCCATATTATTAAACAGGCGACAGAGTTTAAAAGTTTGATTTTTACCTATGTCAAAAACACTTACCAAGTCGTTCATCGAAAAACAAAAAAAACTGCTGGAGAACCAAAAACTACAAATTCTTGAGCAGGTTGCCCACTTAAAAGTCGAAGATCCTTTTGCAGATCCTGATCATGCGTCTGATAACGCCGCCATAGACACTGATGTGCGGGAACAAGTGGGACATGAGACGGTTGAGGCTGAGATTAACGATCTCCAAAAGCGATTGAAGGATATTGAACTCAGTCTTCAAAAAGTTCACAAAGGGCGTTACGGCTCTTGTGAAAAGTGCGGGCAGACCATACCGGCTGTACGGCTTGAGCTCGTACCGGAAGCACGATTCTGTATTGCTTGTGAGAAGATAGTTCGGAAGTAAATGTATCATATTGACTTCATACGGCGTTCCTGATACTCTAGATAATAGATTATATATTTATATCTATTTTCTATACTAGACCAAATAGGCAATGACCACCGTTCAAAAGAAATTGACGCTACCTGGATTGGAGTGCTTGTCATTCTTCTTGGATTTGGGACAATGATAATATTGTTCTCAAATTCTGCGGCAAACCAGAGTAAAGCAACCTCTTCGCGGGCAGAAGTTTCCAATATGAATACTCTTGATTCTAGAGGTACGCCAGTTCCAACGCCCACCATAACTTTTGTTACTTGGAGTGGTACATGGTTTGGTGAAACCGTTCCGGCAAATGTGAGTGTTTATTGCAGAAATGGAGTAGCTTATGTGTATCGGGAGGCCTGTTTGCGTGGATATGTCTTAGATTATTCCACATACGGTTCGTGCGGTTTATTTGAAAAGTATTGTAGGCCTAAAACAACACTTGATACCATATTTTTTTCTAAAGCTTCAAATGCATTAGATGACAAACAGGAGAATGAATGGGTGAAAAGAGCCGATAGTTATTGTAGACTCCCATCAAATACAAACAATGCGCAGGCCAAATGCCTTGATTACTATGACAAAAAAGATGGATACAAAAAATTTACTGTTAATATGTGGGGTAGGGGGGTTGAATGTCCTAATATGCGGATACCCGCAGTAGGAATGCCGACAAATGATGGGATATATGTACAACCAGGTAAATGCTATGTTCCTGATTCTAAGTAAATAATTATTAATATAATACAAACAGAATCCCTGGTCAAAATGACCGGGGACTTTTGTTATACTGATTAGTATATGACCGATATTCCGGCGCCGTTTTTTTCAACTTTGCCATATACCTTCTCATACCATTTGTCTTCGCACTCTTTTTTCAACGAAACAAGATCTCACCCATTGTAGGCTACATGTTGGGAGGAATTGTTCTTGCGAATTTTTTTGTCGGCCTGATATCCCGCGAGATCATTAATAGCTTTGCCTACTTTGGCATCGTTCTTCTTATGTTTGCCTTAGGGCTCGAAATACAGTTTGATCAACTCATATCACTCAAAAAATTTATTGTGTTAGGGGGCCTTCTTCAGCTAGTGGGCTCAATTATTGTCACGTTACTCATTAGTCTTCTATTTGGATTCAGTTTTTTACAGTCATTTCTTATCGGGATAGCATTTTCATCATCTTCCACTTCGCTTGTGGCAAAAGTCATCCAAGAGAGGGGAGAGGAAGGATCATTTCTGGGGGAGTTGGCCATGGGGATTTTAATGTTCCAAGATCTGGCGTTTATCCCGTTTGTCATCATTTTCAGTTCCATTACCACGAACACCCTGTCGGTCGGGGAGATTTCGTGGCGCATCTTTGTTGATATGCTTTCATCTTCCGTTATTTTATGGGTTGTCTATTACCTTGGCCACCGGATGGCCCCCTATGTGTTTAATAAAGTGGCAAAAACGTCGCGCGAGCTTCTCAATTTATTCATAATTCTTTCTATCTTCGTCATTGCGTATGTTTCAACCATCCTCAAAATCCCCGTCCTCATCAGTATGTTTGTTGCGGGTATTCTTGTATCCCAAACGCTTGAACATTATCACATCTTCTCTCAGATTAGACCGCTTCGCGATCTACTTTCCGTGATATTTTTTATATTTATTGGTACCAATATTAAAATTGCGATGGTGGCTCCGTTTATTCCCAAAATACTTCTCTTTGCCGGGGCAATCATGTTTGCAAAAGCGCTCATTATTCTTATTATTTTTCTTTTTCTTAAATTTCACTCAAAGCTTTCGCTCTACCTCTCGTTATTCTTATTTCAGATAGATGAAGACGCCTTTATCCTCATGTCACTTGCCTATGCAAATAAACTGTTTACCCAGGAAGAATATCTCTTTACCATTTCAACCGTTATGCTCAGTTTGCTGCTTACCCCATTTTTAATCGGAAAAAAAGAAGCGATCCACAGGGGGCTGCGTTCGATGGTCAGCCGTTATCTGCCGTTTCTTCACCATTATATTAATCACCACCTGGATCGCGGTCAGTCGGTCATTGAGGCACTTGAAATCAAAAATCATGTGGTGCTCTGTGGCTACGGGAGAATAGGGTCGCTCGTGGGGAGAGCACTCATGCTCGCAGATATCCCTTTTATCGCGATCGACTATAACTTTCAAATAGTTGAGCGTGCCAAGCAGGAAGGGGTAAATATAATCTACGGCGATCCGACGGACATTGACATATTGGATTATGCAGAGACCGAGAATGCAATGGCGCTTGTTACCGCACTTCCTGATAGGTTTTCTCAAGAGGCGATTGTATTACATGCAAAAAAATTAAACAAAGACATTATTATTATGAGCCGGGCACATAGAAGACGTGATCATAAACGCATGCGTGATTTGGGGGTAAAGGTAGTTATTCAACCCGAGTTTGAAGCATCACTTTCCATCATAAAAAAGCTTCTCCTATTAAAACATGTTCCGCGGGAAGAGATTCTTCAAAAGATAAAATATTTCAAGTTAGAGCAAGAAGGATCATGAAACGAATCAAATTGCGGGTTAACCCCACTTCGCAGGGCTTCGCGGGGCAAGCAAAATCCAAATCACAAAAAATAGCCTATTTAATTGCCGCAATTTTATTTTTATTCATAATCGGAATAATCGGTACCCGGCAATTCTTGGACTCATTGTTTTTTTCAAAAAAAGATAGAATCAATGTGGTGGTTTACGGGAAAGATACGTTGTTTTATTCTTTTGGACGTACGGACAGCGTGAACTATTTTATTTCTTTTTTTCCGGACATAAAGATAAACGTACCCGGCGGATATGGCAAATACCGAGTGGGGGGGATTGGGCGGTTGGCTTTTCAGGAAAAAAACCCGATGCTCATTCAAACTTCATTTTCGGCCGTAACCTCCGCAACCGTTGATCTGTATTTTTATGATAACTCTCCGGAAATCTACTATGGGGCATCCGTTATACCGGACAATAAAATAACCCCCCCCTCGCTCTTATCGATATTCTTTATGCAGAGTAATGGGAATATCTTTGACCGCTTATTTCTTATGTTACTTACGGCTGGGCGCAGTGGAAGTCAACTAACACCCATTATATATACGAGCTTAGATACTGACGGAGAAGATGTGCTTAAGGATCGAGACTTTGGGAAAAAATATCTTGGGTATCTTTTTAATAAGACATTCCGCCGCGAACAAAAAACGGTGCAGATACATTATTCGATCCGAGCGCGTCCCAACAACAATTATCGTACGGCCCTTACCATAAGCCGGATCATCGAAGGAGACGGAATCAGGGTCGTTGATATAACCGAGGATGCCCCTCGTACGGAATGTGAGGTGTACGAATCCGCAGATATTTTTTCCCAGTCGGCAAAACATATCTCGGCATTTTTTGGCTGTCCCCTCCGCATGCGGAATGTTGAGAGTAGCGATATTGCAGTTTATCTGGGGCCTTTGGAAAAAAGTTGGGAGATGGTATACTGAAATTGATTAACGAGTTAACAAATTAACGAATTACATGATTGTTTACATACTCATTATTTTAGTTGTCTCATTTATTCTCGCGTTTCGGTCGATGAAAGATATGGAGATACCGCACGAGCTCAAGAACTTGGAGAAAATAAAACGATTTGCTGGGAGTATTGTGTTTTTTAAAAACAAGGTCAAGCATTATTCTTCCTCTTCGTCGCTCAAGTCTTCCGGCTGAATGTCCAACAGTACTTCTTTTTCTTCCGGTTGATTTTCGTTTACAAGCTTTTCCCATTGATCAACGTGCTCATCAGCTTCTTCCTCAGCTGTCTCTTGTCCATCCTCGGAAAGGAGGGACTCATCAATTTTATGTTGCGGATGCTGGGGAAATGAAATATAGTGAGTAACAGGTCTTCCTTTTTTTTCTTCGCGGATAAAGACGATGACACGGGTGAGCGTTGATTCTTTAATATAGGTCGTGTACAAGCTTTTCGCTTTAATAAACGTGATAAGCCGTTTTGAGACATCGTCAGGAAGCGTTCCAATATAATCTCCTTTTGGAGTACGCACCTCAACCCGCCTTTTTTTTATTTTAAGTTCAATTGGTGCGCCTATGGTAAGCCCCGCAATGACACTTTTTTGTCCGAGATTAACGAGAGCAACCGTCTTGGTTTTTCCGGCAGTTTCAATAAAAAGATCGGGGTCAAATGATATGCTGCGTGTTAAATCTTTACTCATTTTAGATGTTTCCAACACACTAATTCGTTCAATATTTGAAAGCGCCACCGAGTTGCGGGGTTGCAGTTTTAGGGCTTTAAGATAAAATTTTTTCGCTTTCGGAATATCTTTGAGTTGTAGGTATATAAAGCCCAATCGAAGAAATGCACCTTCATTTGCCCCATTTGCCTTGATGATCTGGTTGTTTAGATCTACTGCATCGTCCCACTGTAAATTTATTGCGGCGTCTATTGCCTGCGCTTCAAGTAGTTCAAGATCGTTCATACGTTATAACAATATATATGATTTATTTCGAAAGTCAAGTATAATAAGGACACTATGTCAGGTCATTCTAAGTGGGCAAACATAAAGCGAAAAAAAGGAGTAACCGATAAAGCAAAGGGGATTGCTTTTGCCAAGCTTTCACGCATCATCACTCTCTCTGTAATTGAAGGCGGGAATATTCCCGATCCAAACCATAATTTCAAATTACGGCTTGCGATCGATAAAGCACGTGCACTCAACATGCCCAAAGATAACATTTCCCGTGCCATTGAAAAAGGGACAGGGTCTGGGAAAGCCCTCCTTCGAGAAGTACTGTACGAGGGATTTGCCCCGCACGGCATTGCACTCATGATACAGGCTACGACCGATAATCCAAACCGAACGGTTTCTGAAATGAAAAATTTGTGTGAGATGAATGGGGGAAAGTTGGGAAGTCAGGGCTCAGTTTCCTACCTATTTGATCATTGCGGTATGGTCGAATTTGATAAAACCGCAAATACAGAAGAAGCTGTTTTTAACTTCGGTGAAGCTATGAAAGCAATTGACATTGATCAGAACGAATCCTCATATTATGTTTATTTTCCCTTTCATGAATTTGGAAGGATCAAAGAACATCTTGGATCCATGGTTACCATTACCTCTGAAGTTGACTTCCGACCGCAGTTAACCATTACGCTTGCCGACGATTCCCAGATAAGATCGGTATTGGGGCTTGTGGAAAAGCTTGAAGAGCTTGACGATGTCCAGCGGGTGTTTACCAATCTAGAAATACCGGATTCCTTTCATGAATAATTTACTTCGTTTGGAAAAAAGGGTGAGGTTTATTCTCGCAACAGCGGTGCTTTCTGTTGCCCTTCTCCTATCTACCTTTTTCTTTTTCGATAAGGCATGGCTGTTTCTCCCGCTTCTCATTATTCTTGCCTATGGGGCAGTCTATTTTTCTATTATTGAGGGAATAGAGAAAATTGAGTGGATTACCCTTTTTATTATGCCTGTTTTACTGACGGTCTCCTTATATCTTTTTTATTTTTTATTTCCCGTGCGGTGGCTTACCCGCATTCCATTTATCATATTTTATGCCGTATCTTTTTACGCAACTCTTCTTGTTTCCAACATATTCAACGTGGGAGTAGAGAAGAGTCTGCAACTGTATCGGGCAGCTTTTTCGGTCAACTATTTTTACCAGACAATCATTATCTTCCTTGGCGCAAATATCATCTTATCCCTTAAACTTTCTTTTTTTGAGCACTTTATTATCTTCTTTATATTTATATCTGCCATGGCAATCCATTTATTTTGGAGCATAAAGCTGGATTGGCATTTTGATAAGCAGGTCATCCAACTTGGATTATTGGTCGGCCTCATTATTGCCCAGATAGCGACGGTAGCCTCATTTATTCCGCTTCAAACTTCTGTATTTGCACTTCTTATCACCGCCTCATATTACGGTATGGGAGGGTTAAGCTATCTGCACCTCGATCAAAGACTTTTTAAAGAAACCATTCGAGAATATGTTTTTGTCATCATATTCGTAGCGGCAATCGTAATCTTCACGATTAGGTGGTAAAAAATTTTCGAGCACAACCTTCAGGAGTAGAGAAGTGGGGAGTACGGACGTGAGAAATATGACCTATAGTATACAACTATCAATAATACTATAAGACATATAAAATACTATAGGACTTATATTACACGTACGTGGGAAGGAATTGGGAATGTGGATAACTATTGATGTTAGCCTCAATTGGTCTGAATGCAGGCACCCAATTGAGGGAATAGAAGGATAGATCGGGCTAAATAGATACTGACGCCAGTACCCACAAAACGCACTTTTAGCCTCAAAAATAATGCTTTAGAGCAATATAATAATCTAATTTAGCATATGTGTTTACTACACAAAGAGAGGGGTCAAAAGAGACACTCTTGGGGTTAATTATTTTGAAGATAGGAGGGTTGATAAGTGGGTTGAAAGAAGAATATGGAAGACCGTTGGTTAAAGAGAGAGGGGCACCCGACCCGGGATTACCCCCCTAAAAAAGATATATCCATAAAAATCAAGGGTCGGCTGGCAAGTCAAAATTTGACTGGCAAATACTTGAGGGAAGAAACGTGTATAACGTCGTAAATTGTATCTTTTACGACGTCAGCCAGCCACGATCGGGAGGCGTAATGATCAATGTTCAATAACCAATAATCAATAATTAATTGATAATTAACTGGTTATTGTGTATTGGTAAATGAAAATTATTCCCTATTATTACCACCCTACTTCTCCCGATTGTGCAGATACGGTTTTTTTGGGTTTTGAGGCTAAATTGCTTTAAAGGACTTCTCCACTCCGACTTCACGGGGATGACACAAGAATGCTATAATATTGCTATGGACATATTAAAGGTAGATAAGCTTATTAAGCGATTTGGCGAATTTATGGCGGTTGATACCGTTTCCTTTTCAATTCGCGAGGGAGAAACGGTGGGGTTATTAGGGCCAAATGGTGCCGGAAAAACTACCACCATTCAAATGCTTTTGGGGATTACAACGCCGACGTCGGGTATCATCACCTATTTTGGCCGCGATTTTGAAAAGCATCGCCCTGAAATCCTTCAAAAAATCAACTTCGCATCGGCGTTTAATTCACTGCAAGGAAGGGTTACGGTATGGGAGAATTTACTGGTATTTGCTCACTTATATCAAATCGAAAATCCTTTACCCGTAATTAAAAAGCTAGTGTCCCGTTTCGAGATGGATGATTTAGTTCATAAACGCTATTGGGACATGTCAACCGGCCAACGGACACGTGCGAACTTTATCAAAGCGCTATTAAACGATCCGAAGATCATCCTCATGGATGAACCAACCGCATCCCTTGACCCGGACATTGCGGATAAAACACTTACATTCATTGAAGAATTGCGAAAGGAGAGGGCAATCACCATTCTCTTTACCAGTCACAACATGTCCGAGGTTGCTCGTATATGTGACCGAGTAATATTTCTCGATAAGGGCAAGATTGTTGCACAAGACACCCCCTTAGGACTTACCAAACGGATTCAAGTTGCGCAGTTACGTCTTACATTCAACGACAACAAAGATGCGATAACGGCCTATGTTAAAGAACAAGGACTTAACTTTAGGTTTGACGGAGAACATGTAGTATATATAACAACAGAAGAAACAGCCCTGCCAAAAATAATTTTTGGGTTAAGCAAGATCGGTATATGGATGACAGATATTGAAGTTAAAAAACCGACTCTCGAACATGTTTTTTTACAAATTGCCCGTGGTGAACCGTATGTCTTTGAATAGGATAAAAGCGATACTACTCCACGAGATGCACATGGCCAGACACTCATATGAGATATTTAATGACCTGTTATTGTATCCACTATTCTCAATTATTGTTTTTGGATTTATGACGCTGTACTTGGTGGGAACAACCGGTAAAGTGGTAGCAGATCAAGTTTTACTTGGGATGATACTTTGGCAGGTCCTGAACATTACTCAGTATTCTATTGCGGTTGGATGTTTGTGGGATGTGTGGAGTCGCAATTTGACTAATATATTCATCACCCCCATCACTATAACCGAATATCTTATTTCGTATGCCATTACCGGGACAATCAAGGCATTAATCGTGATTACTTTAGCAAGTATTTTGTCATTATTTGTTTTTCATCTTAATATTCTCTCGATGGGGATTGTAAATTTGTTTTTCATTGTTTTGAATTTAGCTGTATTTGGTTTTTCGTTTGGCGTCATGATGTTGGGGCTCATCTTCCGATACGGTACAAAGATTCAAGCATTCGCGTGGGGACTGTTAAATGTATTTCAACCCCTTATGGCGGTTATTTATCCGGCATCCATTTTACCCGAGCCATTTCGAACAATGTCCTATTTGTTTGCACCTACCTATGCGTTTGAGGCAATGAGAAAAAGCATGGTTGGAAAGAATATTACAGTCGAGATAATATATTCGTTCTTATATAACCTGATTTTTCTTATCTATGCCGTTCTATTCTTTCAGTATATGTTTAAAAAGTCCAAAGAAACCGGCCAGTTTGCGCGGCTGGAGGGATAAAGCGATTGATGGTATAATATACTCATTATGAAAGCACTTTGGGACTATGACCGGAAAGAACTTGAAAAGACCGAAGAGGGGCGTATTTTTATTCTTGAGCGAATGATTAATTATGGTCCGGACGGAGAAAAAATCAAGCTTGCCGATGTAAAAAAATATTGGGATAGATTGCAGCTTGGCACACTTAAAAAACGTCTTTTTCAAAGGCTTATATGGAACAACTAACTCTTGCGACTCCTGAACAGATGCTTGTAATAAAAGAGATCAGTAATCACCCCTCATTTTTCTCTAGATTTTATTTTACAGGCGGAACTGCATTGAGTTATTGGTATTTAAAACATAGACATTCAGATGATCTGGATTTTTTCAGCGAAAAACCGTTTGATATGTCAGAGCTTATGAGTATTATAAAACAGTGGTCAGTCAAACATTCATTTGAGATTATTCTTGATAAATTTGAGAATATGAATATTTTTCACCTAACTTTTTCAAATAAAAAGAATCTAAAAGTTGATTTCGTTTATCATCCGCACAAACGGATTGAGACGGGAGTAATTTGGAATACAATTGCCATCGATAGTCTGTTAGATATAGCTATCAACAAACTCTTGACCATTAATCAGAGGACAACGGTCAAAGATTTTGTAGATTTGTATTTTCTTCTTCAAACTCATTCATTGTATGATCTTATGGAAGGGGTTAAGGTAAAATATGGTGTTAAGCTTGAAACGATCCTTATCGCATCTGATTTTCTGAAAGTTGATGACTTTACCTTTCTCCCCCGCATGATTAAACCCCTTAAACTTGTCGACCTTGTGACCTTCTTTCACGAACAGGCGACTAAACTGGCCAAAGAGTCGGTTGAGTAATCCATAATTCGCAATCTCAAAGAAACAGGCCAGTTTGTGATGCTTGAAGGATAAAAATTTTGGTATACTATGTCTCATGATGGATATTCAAGAAAGAGAAAAATTAGTGGCTGCATGGGTAAGAAGTGCACAGGAAGAACTTGACTTAGCTCATGAACTGCATATATCCAAACGATATACTCATTGTTTATTTTTTTGCCAACTGGCTCTTGAAAAACTACTAAAGGCGCTCATTGTTAAAAAACAAAATACCTATCCTCTCCCCATACATAAGCTTGCACGTCTTGCAAAAATTGCAGGCATTGAATTGACAGAGAAGCAAACAGAAGATTTGAATGAAATTACTACATTCAATATTGAAGCGCGATACGATATCCTCAAGGAGCAGTTATATAAAAAAGCCGACAGTATCTTTACTGAAAAATATTTAAACAGCACCAAATCGTTATTTACTTATTTAATATCTCTCATATGAGAAACGACGTAACGAACAATGATCGAGTAAATAAAGAAATTGAAGCATTTGTTAAAGTACTCCAAAGGCAAGGCATTCAAATAAGTAAAATCATTCTTTTTGGGTCTTACGCGCGGGGAACAGCAGATGAAGCATCAGATATCGATCTTGCCGTGTTATCTAATAACTTTGGTAAGGATAGTATTGAAGAGGCCATGGTTCTTTCTAAGCTGTCGTGGCAGGTAAGTGATCGAATTGAAGCGGTCCCACTCGCGCCAAAAGAAATATCAAGACTGTATCATCCTTTTATTGGCGAAATACAGAAATATGGAAAAGTGGTGTATGCTGTCTAGGGATAAAAACTATTCTTTCTTTCATGAACAGGCGATCAAACTGGCCAAAGAATCGGTGATATGACAATCTAAAACAATTACATTGTTGTGTAGAAGCGGTGGACAAATGGCGCGACTATATCCATTATTAAACAATCACAAATTACAAATAACAAATGACAAATCAATTACAAATTACCAATAACAAAACTAAAAAAGAATTTGATCTTGAAGAACGTACGACAAAATTTAGCGTAAACATGCTTACGCTATGTAACAAAGCTCCTATTTAGCTGATTACAAAGCCAATCATTCAGCAAGTAATTAGAAGTGCAACGAGCATTGGTGCAAATTACCGTGAGGCTAATGGGTGTGATAGTAAGAAAGATTTTAAGAATAAACTAAGCATTTGTAAAAAAGAAGCGAAAGAAACTATGTATTGGATTCATCTACTATCAACTCTTGGAACCAATCAGAAAGAGGAATTACGAACACTATGGAAAGAAGCCCACGAACTTAGCCTCATCTTTGCCGCAATTATTAATAAGTTGTAGCATAGGATTGAATCATTTGTAATTTGATATTTGTGATTGATTGGTGATTGGAAGTATTTGTAATTTGTGATTTATAATTGCTCTTGCATTTTATATTTTTCTTCTGCTAATATGATAGTTATACAACCAATATGTGTACTAACGTAATTTTAACTGCTAACGTTCTTCCTGGTACGCATACCTATCAATTGTGCGGTAAATCGTTATATATTAATCCTCGGTGGGAAGGAGGTGACAGAAAATGAAGGAAGAAAAAGTATGTATTAATAAGACAATAGCACTTCTAGCCGCTGTCACCGTACTTGTTTTGGGAGTTGTAGTTTTTACTAACTATGTAAATACAACCAAAACGACAACGGATACAAAAGCGAGCTACGAAACTACTTGTAGCAGTCTAGGAGGGGCTTTGTATAATAGAGATACAACATGTTCGACAGAAAGTCAAAGAGTATATCCTGTGCAATTTGCACAAGGCTATGAAATGCTAGAAACTGTAGCAAGCTTTGTCTCAAATCCAGGCGATACCCGACCATGTTGTAAATTGAAATATATGCCAACCACTGATCCAGCCGCGGTTCCATGCGTTGGAACAGTAGATGGAAGGAAAGGATTATGGTATAAGACTAAGCCAGCCGGGAGTATTGACGTCTGTACAGATCTTGGAGCAGGATACCAGTTAAAGTCTGGAATCACTGATTCTAAGTCAGGGTCAATATGTTGTGAAACAGTAAAAGTTCCAACTTTAACTCCGGATGAGTTAAAAGCGGACGCTCGTAAAAGCGCTGCAAATAACAGTATGTGTTTTAGAACATCTGTTGGCGCTGACTGTGATGCCGTTTCGGCAACATTAAAACAGCCTATGGTTGCAATATTAGCTGGCGACACAGAGATTAAAGATGACTGTGACACAAGATTAGCATGTAAACCAATAACAAATCCTTGTAGCGACAAGATTTTGTTTAATAAGACAGCGACAATCGCTCCAACAGCGACTGCCGGTGGAGCAACAGCAGCGCCCCAATTTGTTCAAACAACAACATACCAAACGGTTAGTGGATATGCCAACTCGTTTGTTATGAAATCTGGAGCGTTGTATTGTAAGGTAGTAGCCGTGGCGACACCTGTAACAAGTGGACAATATCTAAGCACTTGTGCGAAGTTAGACGCAAATGTTAACTTTGGTGGAGTTACAGTTGATGGAGGGGCAACTCTTATGACACTCGATGCTGCTCAAACCGACGTAAACGGTTTTTGTACATTGACGCCGTAAGTTTGACTCATTTCGATAAAAAAACCCGGGTGACGACTCGGGTTTTTTTGTGGCCGAAATACTCTTGCATCAAGCCGATATATTCGCTATATTAAAATTAGATGTACAAGTTTAATAATTTTTATTCCTAATATGTCTTTATCATCCAAACTCTGTCTCTCAAAAAAATTAGCTCGTGTTATCGCAGGAATTGCAATAGTTGGAGTCATTGTTCTCCTTTTTTCTTATGCATCGTCATCTTCATCTCTTCGCGGAACTAATTCACGAGCAATGTATTTGTACGATGAAACAATCTGTGACTATACTAAACCCCCCCAAGGAACCTACAAACAAAACTGTGGAGCATGCAAACCAGACAACACATGTAAATCCCCCCTACTCCCCTATACCAATCCGAGTAACAGTCTTTGTTATTGCGTGACAACTCTCACGGGTGGTGGTGGAATAACTCCAACAGTTGTGGCTAGTCAACCGACAGTAGTGGCGCAGCCAACTACTGCACCAAGTAATGACGCTTGGGGTTTACTTTCATATTGTGGAACACAGGAGCGTATGGGAAATTGTAATGATGGTCTTTTTTGTACATTGGGTGATTCAAGACTTGAACTGTCACCCGAACAGCAGCAGTGTGTGACATATGAGGCGGGTGGAAATAATATCAGTGGAAAAATTACAGTTAATTTTGCGGGCCAGACCGAAGACATAAATTTAAACAACGGCGTTAGTAATACATCTTCACCAGCACGTACATATAATCTTCCGTTTCCACAGGATGTTACAGTCGTTCCAAAGTTATATGCTTGGTGGAAAGCAACCTTTTTTTCCTGTGATGGTGGAACGACATTTCGACTGTTTGAAGGAACAACATTTAGTGGTTGTTTAAGTGGCGCAGATGACAACGTTAAAACGAAGACAATTATATTGTTAGCAAAGATATTCCCCAAAAAGGATTATTATGATAAATTTAAAACAGACAATAGTATTATTGTACTGGGTCAAGGTGTTGATGCAGGAAAAAGTGTTAAAACATATACAAAATCAGAGGTTGGTAAAATGATAGGCACCACTCCA
>PFLF01000004.1 GCA_002784505.1 Candidatus Roizmanbacteria bacterium CG_4_10_14_0_8_um_filter_39_9 | reverse complement strand
GTTTGAATATGTCACTTCATCCTGCAAATAGTGCGCTCCTAATTCGAAAAATGATTTTAAATAACTCATATCCCAAGCAACGTCATCTCGACTTTCTTTAATTGGCTTTCCCATTTCTTGGGTAATCGTTAAAGCAATTTCTTCTTTTCTTTTTTCAATCAGCCCAACAAGAGGCTTCAGCAGTTTGATTCTTTTATCTAAGCCTAATACCTTCCATTGTTTTTTTGCCTTATTTGCTGCGTAAACTTTTTGTGTAATTTCACGAGAAGATGTTACAAAAACCTCTCCCACAACTTCATAATTTTTTCCTGGATTTGTAGAAATAATTTTATTCATAAATTAAATTAGTTTTATATAACTTTTGTAAGCAATTATATCAAGTTTAGTAATAATTGATAATGGTTGCGGCAATTTATCAAGCGAAAACCACCCGATTGCATCACACTTATGTGGCTCCATGATTTTGGGTTGCTGACCGTCTTTTATTTGTGCGACAAAACAGGTAGGAACCCAGTGCTGATGTTCTGCCGGAATAAGATGATTTTGTGCAGGAAGCTGATGTATTAATTCAATGTCAACTCCGTACTCCTCTTTTATTTCTCGTTTGATTGCGTCCTGAAGAGTTTCACCAAAATCAACCTTCCCTCCCGGTTTTTCCCAACAACCTTTTTCATTTGTTGTATTTTGACTTCGTTTTGACAAGAAAATTTCTCCCCTATCGTTCACAATAGTCGCTCCTACCGAAACCCCTATATAGTCAATGCCGGGCTTAAAGTTTGCTTTATTATTTGAATCTTGAATTTGACTTGTCATTTGAAATTTGTTATTTGTCATTTAAACCATTATAACAAGGGTAACAGGGGTTTGTTCATCAGATTGTCCCATCGGATTATCCTTAAATATATTTTCAATTAACTGCGAAGGTAGCTTGGTTGTATTTCCCAGCACATTCTGTCCAATATCATTCGCATCAATAATTACTGAGCCAAGGTAGCTAGTAGTTGGTAGTTGGAAGTTGGAAGTTTTTGTTATTTGTAATTTGTGATTTTGTAGAATCTTATCAATCTGCTCGCACACCTTCTCCGGCTCTTTCGGCAGCAACTTCGCCGACACATTAGCCGGATACAATGAATACTCTGTCGGTCCGTCAATCCCTGCCGCCGCTCGCCCTGCTATTTTATAGAATACTCCCCTAAACCCCCCCAATTTCCCTAAAGCCCCCAAAATTGAGGCTAAAAATATGCGGGGCAGTCCAACCTCCTGGATTGCCAGTTGCATCGTCCATGGGCTCCCCAGTCCAATTCCCCAAGACACTCGACTGACAAATCTCGATAAAACCGCTGCAAAAAAAGAAGGATGAATATCCCAGATAAAGTATGCCCTCCCTTGTGCCGTCGCAACAACTTTCTCGGAAACTACCACAAACCATTTTTTTTGCTTTAGTATACTGTTATACTGGAGCAGAGAATCGTGAATAATTTGAGAAATTTTCTGCGGAATATTATCTCCATTTCTGAACACGTCAGTCCTAATGGGATATCTTGAATAGCATTTGCCCTCGATCTTTATTTCTGTTTCTGCCTTTTTGACATTTGGATTTTGCTTGCCCACCGTAGCCCTCCGATTCGGAGGGGCGAAGGAGGGTGATTCATTTGTCATTTTTCCAAGAAACTCTCTCATCCACAACTCAAGATTCAGTATTCTCCAAAACACCATCGTATCATCGGTTTTTCCCGCTAAAAAATCCTGAAAAGCCATCACCACCTGCGCCTGGTTAACATATTTCTTTGCCAAAAATGATTCTCCCGTAAAATAACTCATAATTTCCTTACTCTGCTTGATAAACCATTCATGCTCCGGAGTCGTGAATCCTATCTTATTTCTCCTTTTATTTATTAAAGGGGGGAGGATGTTTTCCGTTGCTCTTCTCAAAATATATTTATTCCACCCGCTTGAGATGATGGCCGAATCAGGTAATGAGAATATATTTAAAAGTAGTCTGAAATCCAAAAAGGGGACTCGTCCTTCAATTGAAAATCGCATGGCATTTTTATCTTCATAGCGAAGAAGTGAAGGAAGACTATTTTTAAAAATATCATCCTGAAGTCGTTGTTTTAAATTTGAATTATTCACCGTAAATTTCTCATGATGATAGTTTTTTGCAAATTCTTTATTGAATAACGGAGCCATAGGGGTACTTTTTGAACCCTTGATTTTGTTTTTAATAAATTTTGATACAACGTCCAAAGACGAAACAACTTCCTTAAAAAAAACAGAATATTTCCCGGTAGTCCACAATTGTCCTAAATAGACAAAATAGTAGGGTATATATCCCGCCATCATCTCATCAGCCCCCTGTCCGTCAAGAACAACCGTAACATGTTTGTGTGCTTCCTGCATAACTTTATACTGAGCATAGGGGCCTGTGCTTATTGTTGGCTCTTCCTGTGTCTTAATAAAATCCCTAAGTTCAGTCAAGAACTCCTTACCATTCGGGTAAACTTTATAATCTTTAATCTCAGTTGAGGTTTCCAAAAGTTTATCGATGTATATCTCTTCATCGTTTGATGAACCCGGAAAAACTGCCGAAAATGTTTTTTGAATGTCTCCAACAGATTTACTTTCCCCAACCTTATCATGTAAAAGTTTTTTGACAACAGCAACAACCGTTGAGGAGTCTAGACCTCCTGAAAGACAGGTACCAACAGGAACTTCTGAGATTAAACGCTTAGTTATTGAATCTATAAGAAGACTTTTAAATTCGGTTATTTGATTTAATTGTAGAGTCGAGGTGTGTTTCGTTTCAACATTAGTCAATAATTTTTCTTCTAAATTAGTATACTTTTTGATTTGAATTTTGAATTTCGAATTTTGAATTTGATCTATAACCATCATCTCTCCCGGTAATAATCTTTCAACACCTTTAAAAAACGTCTCGCGGCCGTCATCGTGAATCCTATATTTTAAATATCGATAAATAACTCGGTCATTGGGTTCAACCGGTATTAAACCGGAATAAATGAGAGGTTTTATTTCCGATGAAAACATGAGCCCAGCGCGATCAACGCTCGCAAAATACAGCGGCTTTATTCCAAAATGGTCCCGGGCAAGTACAGTCCGCTTTTTTTCCTTGTCATATATTGCCACTCCAAACATACCATTTAATTTATCAAAGCTGGTATCACCCCACTCTTCATACCCATGAAGTATAACTTCCGTGTCTGAAACTGTTTTAAAAACATGCCCCTTTTTCTCAAGTTCAAGCCGCAGTTCCCGGTAGTTATATATTTCGCCGTTATAAACAATGACGATAGACTCGTCTTCGTTGTAAATCGGCTGATCCCCTCTCGCCACATCGATAATCGCAAGCCTGCGGCTAAGTAGCGTAACATTGTCGTCAATAAAATAACCCTCTCCATCAGGACCCCTATGTTTGAGCCAAACTGAAAATTGTTTTATGAGTTCATCGTCTCGCACTCCGATGAAGCCGGCAATACCGCACATAAAAAATAGGTTACATGCTTCTTAGCATTTTAATTCTCTCCTCCGTTGCCGGATGAGTGCTGAATAAATTAACAAGCCAGTCTCTTTTTGTTTGACGTTTAAAGGGGTTCGAAATAAACAAATGGGCGGTTGACGTTGAGGCATGGAGCATGGGTGTAGGGTCCATCGCTATTTTTTCAAGTGCCCGCGCCAATCCTTCCGGGTGCCGGGTCAATAACGCACCACTTGCATCTGCTAAAAATTCACGCTTTCGGGACATTGCAAGCTGTATGAGTGTCGCAATAATCGGTGTGAGAATTGCCGCAACAATGACAAGCACGAGCATAAGCGGATTACTCCCTCTCCTGTCATCATCATCGCTTGACTTTTTGAATCCCCCCCACCACATACTGCGTAAAATCCAGTCTGCAACAAAGGCAAGAGTACCAACCAATACCGCAACAACCGAAGCCAATAAAATATCATAATTTTTTATATGCGAAAGCTCATGACTTATGACCCCCTCAAGTTCGCTGCGGTTAAGTTTAGCAAGAAGACCGGTGGTCACACACACAACGCTGTGCTTCGGATCTCTTCCCGTCGCAAATGCATTGGGAGCATCGTCCTGGATCACGTACACTTTTGGTGGAGGTAAACCGCTTGAAATGCAAAGATTTTCCACAACGGTATACAGATCAAAATAAGTCCGTTTATCCGCCGGGATTGCCTGAAGAGTAAAAAGAACAACCTTATCTGAAAAATAATAGCTGAATACTGATGAGAAAACAGAAACGACCAGACCGATTGTCAAATAATATGACCCGGTGTTGTTATATATATCAATCAAGTAGAAAAAGCCTGAAAACAAAAAGATAAACAAAGCGAAGATAAAAAACGTCTTCGTTTTGTTGGATGAAATCTGCGAATAGATTGTCATTCTATTAATCAAACTTCACATCCACTTTTTTGCGTTCATCCGCAGTTGCTTCGAAAAAGACTTCCTTCACAAATCCAAACATTCCTGCAAATATATTGGTCGGAAATACTTGAATACGCGTATTGTAGTCCAAAACATTACTATTGTAAAACTGTCTTGAATATGCCACTTTGTCTTCAGTATCTTCAAGCTGTCTTTGTAAATCCTGAAAGTTCGTATTTGCCTTTAGGTCAGGGTAAGCCTCAGCTACTGCAAACAAGGATTTTAAAGTTGCTGACAATTGGTTGTTTGCCTCCGCCTTTTCAGCAAGCGTGTTTGCACCCATCAGAGCGCTTCTCGCCTTGGTAACATTTTCAAAAACCGACTTTTCATGTTTTGCATATCCCTTTACGGTTTCAACTAAATTTGGGATAAGATCGGCTCTCCGCTTCAGCTGAACATCAATCCCGGACAATGCTTCCTGAATTCGTGTTCGCAGGACAATCAAACCATTATATGTTCCGATCAAATACAAAACTAATAAAATTCCTCCTCCGATTAAAATAACAGGTAACGTCACCATAATAATATAAACCAATTAACTAATAACAAATAACCAGTGAACCAGTAACATTATACCACCATTTAATTAATACTGTCTATACCTATTGAAATTTAAGATTGGTGTGTTATGATACTATAAGTTCTACAAACGTATTATGAAAAATGATTTTCTACTTGATATCGACTACCGAAAGAATGTGATTCAACTGATTAAAACAGAATATCCTCTGTTTGCTCTTGGTCTTTTTGTAATTCTTTTCATGAGCTTTATTATTGTGAGGAGCAATATTATGAGTCTGCAAATGCTTCTCAAACCCCGCGTTAGAATCCAAAATAACACGACTCAAACGATTAACAAAATGCACGTGGTGAGTGAAGGAGAGGATTTATGGCAGATAGCGGAAAAATACTACGGATCAGGGTATAATGCTTTTGATATAGCAACCAAAAACAATCTTAAGGAGCCATATGTGCTTAACAAGGGACAAAAACTCATTATTCCCCGTGTTGCTAAGCGTATTCCCACCCAGGGAGAAATAACGGGTCAATCTGCCGCTACAACTCAAGTTAAGTTTCAGGGAAACATATATGTTGTAAAACCGGGCGAGTACTTATTTCAGATTGCACAGGATATTTATGGAGATGGAAATATGATGAATAAAATTATTGATGCAAATAACATTCCCTATCCCTACGACATCCAAGAGGGAGAAAAGCTTCAAATCCCCCGCTAACTTTTGATATACTTTATGTGTTTACACTCAAGCGAAGTTGAAGTGCGGGATTAGTACACCGGTAGTATACATCCTTCCCAAGGATGAGAAGCGAGTTCAATTCTCGTATCCCGCTCCCGATTGCGAGTTGTCGGGGCGGCACGAAGTGCCGCCCATTGCTCCGGAAGGTCACAATCAACTATTCTGTTTTTTAAAGTCAGGTTCGAGCCGGTCTTTCTAAGAAACTCCTTTTTTTCATAAAGATTTTCATTGTTCCCCGCGATTTTATCCGCAGTCAAGGCTGTATCAAAGAATTCTCTCATAGGTTCGAGCCACTTGTTGGGGACACGTTCAAGGGTGGATATCTTCTCCTCAATGGTTTTCTTCTCACCCATAAACTGATTCTTCTTGGTAAGGTAATCTTCACGGCTCACTATGTTATCAAGGTAGGAGTCGAGGAGTATATTCAACCGTATCTTTATATTGAGGAGATCTTGCTTTAACCCTTGAACGTGTCCCCCCGTATCTGACCTTTGAATGAGCTCATCCTTTGCCATTCTTTTGATGAGCCAGTCATGGTCAGATGCGGACAAAGAAACTGTTTGGATATGGTGGTTAAGTTGAGCTGTTAAAATCTCTTGACGGATGAAAGGTTGGGAACAGGAGGCAAACCTTCTCTTCTTGGTACAGCGGTAGTAGATAAAGTCTTGACTATGTCCGACTGTTTCATAACGCCTAAAGTGGTGTTCAGCCGTAATCATCATCCCGCACTCTCCACAACGTAAAAGGCCGGTAAAGGGGAAGTCAAGAGATTTTAAGGGAAAGACATGGGTTCTTCTTTTGATAACCACCTGTACTTCATCAAAAAGTTTCTTTGAGATAAGTGGCTCGTGGATTCCTTGATATACCTCCTTATTAAAGCGAAAATACCCATAATAAAAGGGGTTTGAGAGGATAAAGGTAACTCGACTGTTATGAATAGGTTTACTACCGCGGGAAAGGATACCTTTGCTGTGTAATAAATTGCTTAAGCTCTCAAAGGTCGAGTTACCTTTTGCATAGAGGGTAAATAATTCCTTAACAACAGGGGCGACTTTGGGATCCAAAAGAATCTTTTTGTTTAATCTATCATTTACATATCCCAAAGGAGCCTGACCAGGACATTCGCCGCGTCTGACCTTTTGTCTCAAACCCCTTTTGGTATTTTCGCTCAGGGAATCCACATAATACTTACTTTGCCCAAAGGCTATAGATAACATGAAAAGTCCCTGAGGGGTGTTTTCAAACCAGAAAGTCGGAAACTTGAGGTCGACCAGGATGTTCCGGTCAAGAAGATACACAATACGACCGGCGTCAACTGCGTTACGGGCCAGTCTATCCGGGTGCCAGGCCAAAATACCTTGAGCTTCGCCCTTCTCAACTTTGCCCATCATCTGGTTAAAGATAGGGCGTCCTGGAACTTTAGCCGTTTTACTCTCGATAAAGATGTCAGCTATATTTAACCCTTCCTTTTGGGCAAAGGCGCGAAGCTCATCTATTTGGGCAGGGATAGATAATAGCTGGCGTTCCTCATCATCCGTCGACTTTCTGGCATAGAGAAAATAGGAGGGACTTTTCATGTTGGGGTATTAAAAAAATGTCTGTAAAGTACAAAATAATACTACTCCTCCAGCTACGATTTTCAATACCAAAATTGAATTGGTTACTGGAGTAGTACGTACTAAGTACGGAGGAAGTAATGGAGGAGTCTTTATGAGACATTTTTTTAATAGAAATACGAAGTATTTCCTTGCCTTTGGGCAAAGCTCCCCCTTTGGGGGAGAAAAGGATAAAATCGCGTTGTTTTACTTAAATTAAAGATAATTATGAAGCTCTAAGGGGGGGACAATGAAAATCTTTTGAAAAAAAACCCTAAAGACGAGGTATGGGAATAGTTGATTGTGACCTTCCGGAGCAATGGGCGGCACTTCGTGCCGCCCCGACAACTCGCAATCGGGAGCGATTATACCAAATCGCTCGAACCTATTTTGTCAAAAACATCTAATATGACAATTATACCCATGTTTTTGACCGATTGCGACAAGTCGCACCTTTTTTCCCGACATGGCGAAATTCAGATATGGGGAGCTGAAGGACGCCACAGCGCCAGCAACCGGAGCCGATCATTTGGGCCGGGTGACATCCA
>PFLF01000047.1 GCA_002784505.1 Candidatus Roizmanbacteria bacterium CG_4_10_14_0_8_um_filter_39_9 | reverse complement strand
ATAGCCGCCGATGTGGGATATAGCATGGGTTTCCAATTGGGGGGGAATGTTGCGGTGATTGGAACAATAGCCGGTTCATCAGCCAGCCTTTCAACGCTGCTTTCCTATTTCGTTTACAAAGAACCACTTACAACCAACCAAAAAATTGGAATTTCCCTCTCCCTTCTCGGCATTATCGCCACCGCCTATTTTTCCTCGATATAAAATACCGAGGAGTGTGCTTTGGTATACTTAAAAAATCTATGCCTCACATCCATGATAAAATTGATTTTACTGTCGAAGTTTTTGTAGTATACAAAAGTAAGGTTCTTTTGCGGATTCATGACAAGCTCAAGGTGTGGTTGAGTGTTGGAGGACATATCGAGTCAAATGAAGATCCAAACAAAGCGGCAGTCCGAGAAGTAAAAGAAGAGGTTGGATTGGACGTGGTACTTGATGACAGTTTATTGGCATTCCGAGAACAAGACAATACAAAAGAGTTAATTCCCCCCTACTTTTTGAACCGAAATCGGATACCGCCAACTCATGAGCATGTGACCCTGGTGTATTTTGCCAGAGCGTTGACTGACAAACTTGCGTTGATACAAGGCCGTGAAAAAAGTGATGAATGCCGCTGGTTTTCAAAAAAAGATTTGCAAACTGACAAAAAAATAATTCCTAATGTTAAATTTTATGCTCTGAAAGCTCTTGAAAAATTATCAACTGCGTAGCCGAACATACTTCGTTTATTTGAATAATCGAAGTTGCAAGCTACACTAATGCTTACTTATGCGAATATTCGTGACTGTCAAGCCGGGAAAACGGGAAGATAAAATTGTAAAGATTGATAACAACCATTATGTTGTCTATACAAAAGCAAAGCCCATTGATGGAAAGGCAAATACTGCAGTAATATCGTTACTGAGCAAGTATTTTATTATCCTAAAATCTTGTATTATATTCAGGTCTGGCCAAAAATCACGTACCAAAATAATTGAAATAAAAGTAGACTAATAATATTAGTATCAAATTTCATGAGGGATTATCCAGGTCTACCACAAAAGCCATTACCTTTAGATTGTTTATCCTTGTTTCAGACGGAATAATTATATTTGCTTCGACTCACCGATATGATTTGAACTTAGGCGTCATACTTTTTTCCAATATCGCGAGCACTCTTTTGTATATTGTCCACGAAAGATTATGGAACAACGTTCATTGGGGAAAAATGTCAAAAAAATTTAGAGATAATTTTACTTTCCTCCGAAAAATTGAAGAATGTTTCCTTCCGGATCCTGGATCGTCATGCACCAAAATCCCCCAGGGGGTCCTTCAAATGGCTTGGCAATCCACGTAACATCTTTAACCTTCAATTCTTCATATGCTTCGGAAATGCTTTCAACATTAAATCCAATCATGATTCGATATGGATCTTTATTTTTGCCACTCACTTTGTCATGTTTTCCCACATAGAAGTATGTGGGAGCGAAATCAAAATCAACCCCTGTATCATCAGGAAACGTTAGACGACGACCAACTTTAAACCCTAGTACTTCTTCGTACCACCCGGCAAGCTTCTCATAATCATCGGACCATAGACAAATGGAGATATGTTTATTTATAAGTTTCATACATAAATTATATATTGCCAGAAATCATATGTAAAATATCTCTCTGGACCTGATACAATAAAAAGACATTTCCTTATGAAATACACTATTAAATCCGCAGTAATTTTTATTTTGTATTCGATTATATTTGTTTTCGGACATTTTACGCGAATACTTAATCAATCAGTGCTCATTAACGACGTAAACGGGGCTGGCTGGTTATACTCGGCTCTTGCTGCAATATTTGGTGTATTGGCGGCGTTTACCATCCAATCTCAGTCAACCAAATGGGATAACTTAACTCAGTCAATAAAAAATGAAGTGAGCGGTCTACGCAGACTATTATGGCTCTCAACGCATGGTGATGCAATTCGGAAAAAAAATATTCAAAGCGCGGTGCGTATCTATCTTGCATGTGTTACCAAAACTGAGTGGAAAAAAATTGATATGGGAGAACGCTCCCCTGAACTTGAAAAAAGTATTCAAAATCTTCAAGAGCAAGTTTATCAGTTAGGAAAATATTCTCCGCATCTTTTGCAGTCAATAATGATCATTATGGAGAGAATTGTTGAAAGCAGGGAGGAACGTATGTTCCATAGTGCAAAACGTACCCCATTTCTATTAAAAGGAACTATTTATATGGGTGCATTTATTATGATATTTCTCTCGTATTTTATCGGGATAAGAAATGTGTGGTTGGATTATCTTTTTACCGGTTCAATTGCTCTTCTTATTATCCTTATTATTTCAGTAATTGATGATTTTGAGCACCCATACAGACCGGGCGCATGGCATGTAACTCAGCGGGAGTATAGTGACCTCCTTTCAGAAATTGTATGAGGTATACACGGTACCTTTTTCTTAATCTTTTCTTAATGCATTCATCGATATACTTGTTGTATATGAAGTTTATAAAAAAATACAGGTGGATTTTGACTCTGGTCGGAGCCTTGATCTTTATCAAAGGGAAAAGAATTTTACCAAATGGGGGGGCCATATCATGACCTCGCAGGGGTCGACTCCCGTGTTCAGCTCCACATAACAGGAGGGGATATTATAAAAAGAAAGTATCCGATCATCGGCAAATTACAACCACAATAATATTGTTGTAATGTTACTGAAGCTTGAGAGTTCGTTTTGACAATGGGCAGGGCTTCTGGTACAAATATGATTGCATGGAAGATGCTCTAAGCCCACTTGATGGAAGATATAACAACCAAACTCGCGATCTCTCTCCTTTTTTTTCTGAATTTGCACTCACGACTTACCGCATTAGCATTGAAGTACGTTATTTAATTTTCCTCTCAGAACTTCATATTATTTCACTTACCTCAAAAGAAAAACAAAAAATAAAAGAAATAGCTACGCGGTTCTCAAAAAAAGAATATGCAAGGATCAAAACAACTGAAAAAAAAGTTAATCACGATATTAAAGCCATTGAATATTTTCTACAAGGACGGCTTGAAGATATGGGTATATCTTCTGTTGTATCATTCATCCATTTTGGGCTTACTTCAGAAGATGTTAACAATCTCAGTTACTCCCTCATGTTAAAGGAAAGCAAAGAAAAAGTCATGGAAATAGCCATTAGTAATCTGATAGAGTCGCTGGTACAAGTAAGCAGTAACTCAATAGACATACCAATACTCGCTCGCACTCATGGACAACCCGCTACTCCCACAATATTCGGAAAAGAAATGGCCAACTATATATATCGACTTAAGAAACAATATGATAAAATTCAACGTCATCATTTTGATGGAAAGTTAAATGGCGCTGTTGGCAATTACAACGCTCTTCATTTTGCTTTTCCTCATATTAATTGGGTAACACATGTTAGTAATTTTATTAGTAAGCTTGGGCTTATTCCCCACCCCTCAACAACACAGATCTTGCCCTACGATAGCCATCTTGAATACTTTCAGCACCTTCAACTATTAAATGGTATTCTTCTTGACCTTTCACTTAACATTTGGAACTATGTCATGCTTGGGATACTGAAACAAAAGAATGAAAATAGAGAAGTTGGATCATCAACCATGCCGCAGAAAATAAATCCCATAGATTTTGAAAATGCAGAAGGAAATCTTATCCTTGCACAAGGAATGATTGAAGTTATGGTTCGTAAACTAGCTACCTCTCGGCTTTCACGAGACCTGTCAGATTCAACGGTAAGAAGATCGTATGGGGTAATGTGTGGTTACTCGCTCGTGGCATATAAAAGTATTATCCGTGGCCTTGGCAAAATTTCAGTTGATAAGGAAAGTGCTGCTTTTGAGCTAAATAATCACTGGGAAGTTCTTTCAGAACCTGTTCAAACATATTTACGTATGAAAAATAATAGTAAAGCATATGAGATATTAAAAAAACAGGCACGAGGTAAAATATGGGACAAAAAAGCTTACTATGCCTTGTTGGAGGGTATGGGACTTGAAAAAAATGAACACTTGACTAGGCTTAGTCCCCTTATCTATTTAGGGCTATCCAAGAAATTAGCAAAATCAATATTAAAAAGAGGAGAAAAAGTTAATAGTTTATCTATTTTATGAAACAATTTGTATTTGGCGCACAATGGGGTGATGAAGGTAAGGGAAAAATTGTTGATTTGCTTTCCAAGAATGCTGATTTTGCTGTTCGTTTTCATGGGGGAAATAATGCAGGACATACGGTGGTTGTTAAGGGTGTAAAACATGCTTTTCATCTTTTACCATCAGGAATATTAAATAAAAATACCGTTGGAGTGATCGCAAATGGGACCATCCTTGATATTGGGGTATTACTTGATGAGATTGAGAAGGTTGAGAAGACAGGGCTATCTCTTCACAAAAAGTTGATTATTTCTCCCCGTTGTCATCTTATCCTCCCTTATCATAAAGCGCTTGACGAAGCATACGAAAACGCCCGAGGAAACAATAGGCTCGGGACAACAAAACGAGGCATCGGTCCAACACTTTCAGATAAGGTGAGTTATAACGGCATCCGGATATATGAATTGGAACGATGGAGTCACTTTAAAGACAAATTTGTATTTCAGGCAAAAATAAAAAACAAGATTCTTTACACGTTTGGTGTAAAAAAAATTAACATCAAGAAAGAATTGGCGCTTTTTAAAACCTATCGAAAAAAGATCCTTCCTTATATCGCTGACACGTATGAAGTTTTGCAAAAAGCCTCAAAAAAAAACAAACATATTTTGTTTGAGGGAGCACACGGAGTTATGCTCGATATTGACTGGTCTCCCTATCCGTTTTCAACCGGTTCGAATGTTATTACGGGTGCTGTGAATACCGGCTCCGGTATGCTAAAAATGGACCATATTTATGGAGTCGTAAAAGCTTATACCTCGCGGGTAGGTGGAGGACCACTCCCAACTGAGTTATTTAATAAAACAGCTGATAATATTCGAGAAAAAGGCCATGAATACGGAACAACAACGGGGCGCCCAAGACGTATTGGTTGGTTGGATCTGGTTGCAACAAAATTTACCTGCGAAGTGACCGGCGCTACTGATTTGGCAATTACACGAAGTGACATCCTATCGGGATTAAAGAAAATAAAGGTATGTACCGGATACCGTTTGAAAGGTAAAAAAATTCAGTACACCGCATGTGGATATGATGAGCTGGCAAAATTGAAACCGGTTTACCAAACACTCCCTGGGTGGAATAAAGACATTAAAGGAATCACGAAGTGGAATACGCTTCCTCTGAACTGCCAAAATTATCTGAGGTTTATCGAGAGATATCTGGAAGTAAAGATTTCAATCGTATCAACAGGACCGGACCGTGATGAATTTATTCGTTTGTAATATAATACGTTTATTATGAAAAATGCGTTCTTTTTTATATTAATTATCGTTTTGCTTTTTTTTATTGCTCCCCTTTTAATTGCGGGATACTTTGGTTTTGTCCCCGTCCTTTCCTCAATAATGGGGGCTGACAAACCAAAAGATTTAGGAATTAAAGTTACCACTCAGAATTATAAAGAGGGTCTTAAAAAATTAGGAATGAAAGTTGAGACAAAAAAAACATTACCAGGCAGCGCCATGCAGAAGCATACCGGATCTCATATGGTCGACGCTGTATTTACTCAGGAGGAGATAACAGCAATGTCTAAACGCCGCAGGCCCGATTTTCCGTTCTTCAATCCCCAGATAAAAATTAATCCTGATAATTCTTTTGAGGTTTCAACTATTTTTAAAATTGATGCGGCAATAACATATTTAACCCGGATGGGTATATCCCAGGAAAAAATTGATAGTGCTTTTTCTACAATGAACCTTCCAAAAATGAATTTTCCACTTTATCTTAAATCAACGGGAAGTATTACCAACAACGAAATTAATACAAGGATTCAGTCCCTCCAAGTCGGAAGATTTTCTGTGCCCCATGCAATGGTTGCGAAATATAATTCCATTTTTGATACTGTGTTGACTGAGGTTATGAAGCAGGATATGAACTCCAATATTATCTCTCTCACCATTAATGACGGAAAAGTCTATGTAAAAGGTGCTTATCCAGATATTGAAATATTCGTCAAATAATATTTTATACTTGTATACCTATGACCAATCTAAACCAAGATTCATTTGATCTTCACAAGCAAAACAAAGGCAAAATTCAGATTGAAAGCCGTATCTCTGTTAAAAACAAATATGATCTGTCTTTGGTATATACTCCGGGAGTCGCCGAACCGTGCCGGCGAATTGCCAAAGACCATTCCCTTTCATTTGATCTGACGTGGAGGGGGCGTACTGTTGCCGTCATTTCTGATGGGTCGGCGGTGTTGGGACTCGGAAATATCGGTCCGGATGCGGCTTTACCCGTTATGGAGGGGAAAGCGCTTCTCATGAAACAGTTTGGAGGAGTTGACAGTGTCCCTATTGTCATAAATACTCAGGATCCGTTTGAAATAATACATTTTGTGAAAAACATTGCCCCATCATTTGCCGGAATTAATTTAGAAGATATAAGCGCTCCACGCTGTTTTCAGATAGAGGAAGAGCTTCAGGATATCGGAATCCCGGTGTTTCATGATGATCAGCACGGAACAGCAATCGTTGTTTCTGCCGCCCTGCAAAATGCCGCGAAGATAGTCGGAAAACCGTATGAGTCTTTAAATGTTGTGGTGGTCGGAGCCGGAGCCGCAGGTCTTGCAATATCTCGAATGCTGCTTGGTTTGCAGTGTCTGGTAGATACCTGTTCAATGATCCCGGGGCATAAACGGGTAAAAAATGTAATCGTTGTTGACCGTAAGGGCGCCCTTTACAGTGGCCGTGAAAATCAGAATATCTACAAGGAAGGAATTGCCTCCATTTCAAATATTGAAAAGCGTCAAGGCACACTGAGTAAGGTAATTGTCGGAGCGGATGCAGTTATCGGTGTATCTGGCCCCGATGCGATTTCAAAAGAAATGATTCAGTCAATGGCACAAAAATCTATTGTGTTTGCACTTGCAAATCCAATGCCCGAAATCATGCCCGAAGATGCAAAATCGGCCGGTGCATATATTGTTGCAAGCGGAAGATCGGACTTTGCAAATCAAATAAATAATGTCCTTGCATTCCCCGGAATATTTCAGGCCGTAATACGGGGACGGATTAATAATATCACCCCTCAAATGAAACAAATTGCATCACAAACACTTGCTGATCTTGTTGAAAAACCAAACGTTGAGAATATTATCCCCGATCCATTTTTCCCTCATCTTGCCGACCGCATTGCGGATGCGATATTAAAAGAAGCTATATGAAACAACTCTGGAAAATCATTACCTACACTCGCCCATTTAGAACTTATTACATCGTCATGGGAGCGGTCGTGATTGTACTTGCTCTCCTAAATCAAATTACTCCCCTCCTGACTAAACAGATTGTTGATCTTATAATCACCAAGTTAAAGGGCCAGCCGGCCGAATTTTCCCTCCTAATCACTTTTTTTGCCTGCATCCTTATCTCCGACTTTGTGATTACCGTCCTCATTGATATCTCCCAATACTATAGCGATGTGACAACTGCAAAGTTAAATAACTACCTTACCGAGAAATACTACCGGCATGTTCTCGGGCTTTCCGTTGAATACTTTGACAATGAAATTACCGGAAAAATTGTAAATAAGCTTGACCGCGGAATTACGAGCATAGTCAGCTTCATTAGTAATATGGCGAATAACTTTCTTCCTTTTTTTGTCTCGACTATTATTACATTGGGAATCATCAGTATTTACAGCTGGGAGCTGGCAATCCTCCTGTTTTTGCTTTTCCCCATCTATATTTTCATATCACACAAGTCATCTGCGGCATGGGGCAAGAAAGAAGGAGAGAAAAATGCCGTGCTGGATGTGACGTCCGGCCGGGTATTTGAAGCTCTTTCGACTATCCGCGTCATTAAGTCGTTTGTTCAGGAAATTTCAGAGTTTTCTTACTTTAAGAATAAACGGGCTCATATTGTAGGTATTGCTACAAAACAGTCAAGAGACTGGCACCTGTATGATTTTTACCGGAGAATTGTTTTAAATATTATCATGTTTAGCGTTTTTGGATATATTATATTTTTTACCTTCAAGGGACGCTTTACGGTCGGAGAGATGACTCTTCTTCTCCAGCTTGCAAACCAGGCTAAATTTCCGCTCTATGCCATGTCTTTTATTATCGGGCAACTTCAGCAGGCACAGGCCGGAAGCAAAGATTTTTTTGACGTCCTTGAAACACCGATCAGCATAAAAGATAAAAAAGATGCAAACATTCTTTCAGATGTAAGAGGAAACATCACATTTAACGCCGTCAGTTTTTCCTATAAAAATGGAGGTGGGGTGCTTCAGAATATTTCATTTAAGGTACCTTACGGAAAAAAGCTTGCGATCGTCGGAGAGTCGGGTGAGGGAAAATCAACTATTGCCAACCTCCTTCTTCGTTTTTATGAAACAACAAGCGGATCAATTCAAATTGACGGTCAGAATATCGCCAATGTAACACAGGAGTCGCTTCGAACAAATATTGGAGTAGTGTTTCAGGACACTTTTCTATTTTCAG